>JAGQGA010000467.1 GCA_020432595.1 Anaerolineales bacterium
AGCAACATCAAATGCACCCTGACCGTCCCAACTGCGCCCCAACTCCACACCATTGACAACCCCAGCGGCAGCGGCAGCTACCAGGTCACATGGGGCAGCAGCGTGAGCGCAACTGGCTATGTGCTGGAAGAAACCGCCCCGGCTGGCAGCAACACCCTTATTGACAACGGCGCAAACGTAACGTTTAGTGCCACAAACCGCAGCGGGGGTGAATGGTGCTACCGCGTGCAGGCAACCAACAGCGCCGGCAGCGGGGCGTGGAGTGAGTCACGCTGTACCACGGTTGCGCCCAGCGCTCCACTGGTGAACCCCATTGACAACAGCGATGGGGATGGCGGCTACACCGTTAGCTGGCAGGCGGCAGCAGGAGCCACGGATTATGTGTTGGATGTAATGGGGGAAAACGGCCGTTTTGCAACCATCTACACCGGCCCCGACACCAGCTTCCCCGTCACCAACCGCGCCCCCGGCCAATGGTGTTACCGTGTCCAAGCCACCAACGCAGGTGGCAGCAGCGCGTGGAGCACCAGCCAATGTGTCTTTGTGGCTCCCACCGCCGCGCCCGACCTCGCCACCATTGACAACCCCGACAGCAAGGGCAGCTACCAGCTTGGCTGGACGGCCGTTCCAGGTGCCACCCGCTATCAGCTTGAAATGCGTCTAAACAATAATGGGTGGCAAACCGCCTATGAAGGCGAGGCCACGACCATCCTGCACCACGCGCCGATGGCTGGCGATTGGTGCTACCGCGTGCGCGGCCTGAATGAGGCTGGCGCTGGCCCGTGGAGCAATAGCCAGTGCACCACTGTCATCGTCCACACCGCCTTCTTGCCCGTCATGCGTAAAGATCATTGACTATTCCCTGCCCTCTCAATGATTGAGAGGGCAGCCATTCTCAATTTGAAAATGGGGGCAGTTGCCTTTTAGAAGTTCAACTTCTCCGAAGAAGTTGAACTTCTTATTCAACTCTAATCAACCAAAGCCTGATAAACGGCCGTTCTAAAATCCCCACTCAATGTAAACGCATCCGTTGGGATTAGCTGCGTCATGATCATGCCAATCAGCTGCTCTTGCGGGTCTACCCAGAAGTTAGTGCTGGCCCAGCCGCCCCAGCCGTGGTTGCCCACCGAGTTGACAACGGCCGTTTGTGCCGGATCCATTATCACTGAAAAGCCCAGCCCAAAGCCAAACCCAGGCATCGGTTCGCCCAGTACCATTGGCAGCAGGCTGGAATGCAGGTGATTTTGCGTCATATATTCTACCGTTTTGCGCCCTAGCAAGCGCACCCCGTTATGGCACCCTTGCTGCCGCATCATCTCGGCAAATTGCAAATAATCGAGGGCCGTGGAGACCAAACCGCCACCGCCGCCGTAGTAACGGCCGTTAAAAAACCGATCCGCAATATTGGGCGGAGCCAACGCCAGCGGGTCATGCGGCAACCTCATATACAAGGTCGCAAAGCGATCCCGTTTGGCAGCCGGAACATAGAAAAAGGTGTCGTGCATCACCAACGGCGCAAAAATCTGGTCTTGGAAAAAGTCAGCCAACGTTTGGCCGGAAGCAATTTCCACAATTCGCCCCAGCACATCCGTCGCCAAGCTATAGCGCCACTGTGTCCCCGGCTGGTAAACATAGGGCAGCGCCGCCAGTTCCTCCATAAACTCAGCCAGCGACAGGTCACGCTCGCTAAACATCAGGTCAGATTTGGGGAAATCGTCGTCAAAGGGCGGGTTTTCAAAATCAGCATAGCTGAGGCCGGAGGTGTGGCGCAGCAAATCTTGAATGGTTGGCTGCCGTTGCAAATCCGTGTAGCCGCCGCGCCCAATGTAAACCTTGACATTTTCAAACTGGGGCAAAAAGCGGGTAATGGGGTCGGTGAGCCGAATTTTGCCCTGCTCCCACAGCATCATCACGGCCACGCTGGTAATCGGCTTGGTCATGGAATAGATACGGAAAAGGGTGTCGGTTTGCATCGGGGTTTGGCTGGCAATGTCCTGCTGCCCAACGGCGTTGAGGTGAATTAAACGGCCGTTTCGCGCCACCAGCGTCACCGCCCCCGCAATCTTACCCTCATCCACATACCGCTGCGCCATCCGGCCAACTTCCGCCAGCCGTTCACCATCAAAACCAACCGTTTCGGGAGAATAAATTGTTATCATAAAAACTCCAAAAGATTGGGACGCAGATTTACCTGATCTGCCTGATTTTCTACTTCATCAGGAAAATCTGCGTCCTATTATTCCCGCGCTGTCCCCAGCGTAATCAAAACATCATCCGCTTCCAACACAGTGTCAGGGGCGGGGGCGTAGAGATAACGGCCGTTTCGCCGAATCGCCACCACCATCTGCCCCTGCGCCCGCAGCGAATCGGCCGTTTTGCCCACCCAGCCGGGGTTATCAGCCAGCGTCATATCCATAAAACGAATAAGCTGGTCATCCTCATACAACATGTGGTCCCAAAACTCACCCAAATAGGGGCTGAGCATGTGGGAAGCGATGGAAAAACCACCAATCGCGCTTGGCAAAACCACTTTCTGTGCGCCCGCCAAATACATGCGGCGCATGTTTTCCGTTTCGTTGACCAATGCCAACAGCCGCAGCCCGGCATTCCCCACCTTGGGGGCAATGTCGCGGGCGCTCAGCAAGATGGACATGTTATCGCGGTCGTCGGCCATCGCCACAACCAGCCCACTGGCTCGCGCCAGCCCCGCGCGGCGAAGCTGCTGCTCGTCGGTGGGGTCTTCCAGCAGGTAAACAATGCCCATTTCGTCAGCCAGTTCGGCCACGCTCTTTTGCTCTTCCTCGGTATAGTCCACCTCGGCTGAATGCTCATACGACAGGCGACGTTTGCGAATGTACCCTTCGTGCAGCCACAGCAATGCCTGTTTTAGCTGGGCTTCGTTGGGTTCGAGGAGGATAAACGGCCGTTTGCGCCGATAAAACTCATTCGCCACCCGATGCCCCACCGTCGTACTGCCACAAATAATCGTATGATCCTTCAATGCTGCAATCTTCGTCATTCGCCGCTCCTCCATCAGCCGCTGCCGCTTCGTCGCCTCAAACTCAATCACCACCGCCGCCAGCGCCGAAATCGAATACCCCGCCAGCCCAATGGCCGCAATCGTAAAAAAGATGGCAAAAATCCGCCCCCCCACCGTCTGCGGCGTAAAGTCACCATAGCCAACCGTGGTAATGGTAATCACCGTGGCATACAACGCCTCCAGCACCGTCCACCCCTCCAGCCAGCGATACGCCAGCGTGCCAACCGCCAGCAACCCCAAAATCGGCACCAGCAAAAAGGCAATGCCCGACTTCGCCATCGCTTTCACCAAGGCACGCATCGTTAAAAAAATAGTCAGGGCAAAACTAATCATGGAGTTCGATTTGTTTCACGCCAAGGCGCAAAGACGCAAAGGAGGTCTCTTTGCGACTTGGCGACTTGGCGTGAAATCTCTTAATCTACCGCCGCAGCCGCCACCCCATTACCACCAGTGCAATGCCCAGCAAAATGATGAAAATGGCGATAAAACGGAGCGTTGCCACCCCCACCGCCGCCGGAGCCGAAAGCAGCAGCACGGCCAGCAAAATGGAAAAGACGGCACTCACCAACGCCGAACTCATGGGCGCACCGCGCCCCCGCAGCCGGTACGCCACCCCGATTTCCAAAATGGCGGCTATGATGAGCTGAATCGCCACCAGCGTCAGCATGACGCTCCAGGCAATGGCGGCAAACATAAAGGGCAGCGT
The DNA here is from genome assembly GCA_020432595.1 of Anaerolineales bacterium. The sequence goes on from JAGQGA010000467.1 coordinate 3,747, forward strand.
CAGTGCCAATGCGCCAATGACAATGCCCAGCACGCCGCGCAGCAGCGTCAGCAACCGCCGCCCGCTATCGCCGCCACTGCGAATGGCCCCAATGACGGTAGCAATGCCGTTTAGCAGGACAAAAAAGCCGACGGTGATGGTCAGAAGCTGAACAAAGTTGTCGGTTTGAAAAAAGATAAACGCGCCCGCCAAAATGGCGATCACGCCGGGAACCAGCAGCGACCACCACGGCAGGGATCGTGTGCTTACAAATATCGTAGAACGGCCGTTTTCCATCTCCTCTCCTCTTAAACATGGGACGCAGACGAACACGGATGAACGCGGATAAGTCGTCTGTCGTCCGTCGTCACATTGGTGCGTGGCAATGTGCCACACCTGATAAACCAGGTTCTGTCGAAGACTGCAATCTCTTAATCGCCCAATCTCCTAATCTCCAATCTCCAACCTATCCCACCTGAAACACCCCATTCCCCCACTCATCGCTGCGCCAACGGCCGTTAATCACCACCGGCTGCCACGATTTCCGCACCTTCTCCCCCTCCGCCGCCTCGCGCACCACCACAAAGCTGTCGCCGTCGCCAAAATAAAAGCCGCGCCCACCTGTCCAGCCGGGCAACCGCCAGCCAGCAATTGTCACCAGCCTGCCCCGCGTTTGCGGCAGCTCGCGCAGCGACACTGCTTCGGCCGGGGGCGCGGCCAAGTCGCTGGGCTGCACGCTCACCGGATACCCCAGCAGATGGCGCTCCCATTCGGCCCGTTCGGCAGCGGTGTCGGGCAAAACGGCCGTTTCCAGGGCAAAGTCAAAGCTCAACTGCCGCGCACTCCCCGCCCGCGCCACCCCCCGTGCCTCCGCCAACAGTGCCGCCCGGCTCTCCCCCAGCCCATCCAGTAC
>JAGQGA010000468.1 GCA_020432595.1 Anaerolineales bacterium
TATTTATGCGGCTTTTTGTGTTTGCTTATATGGCTGTTGACTAGCTGCAGTGGCAGCAGCCCAAACAACGTTGGCATCCCCACACAGGCGGCGGTGGCGCAGTTGCCCACGCTGTCCCCAACGGCCGTTCCCACAACCCTCCCCGCCACCCTCGACCTCTCCTCTCTGGCCCCCACTCCAGAACCAACGGCCGTTTTGCCCCCTAGCGCAGCGGCCACCCCCCGCCCGACGGCCACCCTCCCCCCATCCTTTGTCAAAATCAGCGACCCGACCGCTGAAGCCGCCGTGCTGCTGGGCAGCGACATCACGGTGCGCGGGCTGGCGCAGCTTGCCCCCAGCCAAACGATTTCGCTGACGCTGCGGGCGCTAAACGGCCGTTTACTCACCGAAACCGTCGGCCTGGCCGAAGACACCTTCTGGCAAGCCAGGTTACGCATTCCCGAATTTGTCAGCGGCTCCGCCAGCCTCATCGCCACCGTCACCGACAACCACGCCGCCGTCATCAGCGACACCGTGCCCATTCAGTTGGCGCTCGACCCCACGGCCACGGATCGGTATTTGGCACTGTTTCGCCCGCAGGCAGAAGAAACGGCCGTTGCTGGCTACAATCTCTTTTTTGACGGCAACGCCCAGCGTCCCGGCGGCAGCTTTATCAACATCGGTGTCTTTGGCGACGATTGTCAAACCCGGCTCGCCAGCCAAAGCTATCCCCTGCGCGGCAGCGGCTACTGGCAGGCATTCCTCATCTTGCCCCCCACCGCTTCTGGCTCCGTCTGCGCCATTGCTGGTTTTGGCACACCCGGCGAAGACACCTGGCGTGAAGTTCAGCTCCCGCTGACTGTTCTACCCAGCGACGACCCCGAAGCCAAGGGGATTACGATTGGCAACCCGCCGCCGGAGGCCACAGCTACGGCCGGCAAAGACCTGTTTATCTATGGTACGGCCTTTGCTGCCCAGCTTGCCCCGGTGCGCGTTTCCATTTTGCTGGAAAACGGCCGTATTATCAGCGAAACCGACAGCAGCACCGATTTCTGGGGCTACTGGGAGCAAGCCATCTTCCTCCCCGTTGACGTTGAAGGCCCTGCCCAAGTCACCGTCACCGTCGGCGAGCCGGATGACCCGTTTTATAGTCAAACGTCTACCACGATTATTATTGAACTGGCCGATGCGCCGTAACACTGGAGATTGAGAGATTAGGAGTTTTTGTTGTCCAATCTCCTAATCTCCCAATTTCTTCTTATTCCTATGAAAGCAGCCGTTTTTGAACAATTTTCTGGCCCGATTACCATCCAAAACGTTCCCGACCCAGCCCCTGCGCCCGATGGCGTGGTGGTGCAAGTGACGGCCACCGGGCTGTGCCGCAGCGATTGGCACGGCTGGGTGGGTCATGATAGCGACATTGCCCTGCCCCATGTGCCGGGTCATGAGTTGGCGGGGGTAATAACGGCCGTTGGCAAACAGGTCACCCGTTGGCAGCCAGGGCAGCGTGTCACCGCCCCTTTCTGCTGTGGCTGCGGCCACTGCCCCCAGTGCGCCGCCGGGCAGCAGCAGGTGTGTGACAACCAGTTCCAGCCCGGCTTCACCCACTGGGGTTCCTTCGCCGAATACGTTGCCATTGACCGTGCCGATGTCAATTTGGTGGCTCTGCCCGAAAGCATCAGCGATGTGGCCGCCGCCAGCCTCGGCTGCCGCTTCATCACCTCCTTCCGCGCCATTGTGGATCAGGGGCGAGTGTCGGCGGGGCAGTGGGTGGCAGTGCATGGCTGCGGCGGCGTTGGCCTGTCCGCCATTATGATTGCCAGCGCGTTGGGAGCCAACGTGGTGGCCGTTGACATTGCCGCCGACAAGCTGGATTTGGCGCAAGCTGTGGGAGCCAGCGTTGCCATCAACGCTGGCTCCGAAGCCGACGTGGCACAGGCGGTGCGCGAGGCCACCGGCGGTGGGGCGCACGTCTCGCTTGATGCCCTAGGCAGCCCAACGACTTGCTTTAATTCCATTGCCAACTTACGGAAGCGCGGCAAGCATATTCAGGTGGGGTTGATGTTGGCCCACCACAGCCACCCGCCCATTCCTATGGATAAGGTGATTGCCAACGAGTTGGAGATTTTGGGCAGCCACGGGATGCAGGCGCATCGGTATGATGCGGTGTTGGCAATGATTACCAGCGGGCTTTTGCAGCCAGAAAAGCTGGTTGGCCGTACCATTACGCTGGAAGAGGCAACCGAGGCATTGCCGCGCATGAATGAGTTTGCCACCACAGGCGTGACAGTGATTGATCGGTTTTAACCCAAGCGTTACACGGAGTAGCACAGAGAAGACACAGAGTTACACAGAGCCTTTTTCTCTGTGAGCCTCTGTGCCTTCTCTGTGAAGCTCTGTGTAAGGTTTGTTGTTCCCCATGAGCCATCCTAGCTTTCACCATGATCCGCTTGTTGACCACCTGACGCAGCAGCTTTGGCAAAACGTCATGGCCGTGGCTCAAACGGCCGGTTTAGACACCAGCAAATTCACCGCCATTCACCGTGCCGTTGTCGCGGATATTGCGTCTTATTTGGCAACCGCCGTGCCCATGCCGCAGCCGGCCGACACGTCCCCCCCCTCTCGCCTCTCCCAATGGGTTAGCCGGGTGGCCGGACGGAGCAACGGCCACTTGCCCCCCGCGCCCACGCCTCCCATTATTCTCTGCGGTGAGCCGGGGACGGGCAAAACGACCTTTCTTTACGTGCTGGATATGGCTCTGCGGCAAAAACACGGGCTACCGGACAACATCCGGCCGAAGATGGTTAAGCAGGGGCAGTTTACCTATGCGGTGGAAAAACGGCCGTTTTGCGGCACTCCCCTTTCCCTGCTTTCCGTCAAAAAATGGGCGCGGCTGCTCCACTTCTACGCTTGGGACACCACCAGCCACCGATTGCGCCAGGCCGATCAGGATGCTTTTATCCAAAACACCCTGCTGCCGATGCGCGTCATTTTTGCCGACGAGGTGGAAATGGTTGGCTATTCCCCCACCATTCCCGATTTGGTGGCGCAGGGGCTGCTGCTGGTGGGCAGTTCCAACCAATATGAATTTGCCCAACTGGTGCGGGAATCGGTGCCGCCCAAAATTTATACGGTCACTGGGGATGATATGCGGCTGGGGAACCCGGATGATGCGGTGGTGCTGCCGGAGAGTGAATTGTGGCGGTTGTTTGAGTTGGGGGGAGAAACGGCCGTTTATGAAACCCTCCCCTACAAAATCATCCAGCAGCCAAACGGACTCTATTTGCGCTTCAGCTTTGACGATGCCATCCGTGCCCCGCTGCTAGAGCCAGAATGGGTGCAATTCCTGCGCCGCGTTTATACGCAAATCACCTATGTTCCCTTTCAGCCTGAAGCTCACTACACCCTGCTGCTGGATTATTTCTCGCTGGAAACGTTGCAAACCAATTACAATGGCATTCTTCGCTTAGTTGCCTTGTTTGATGCCATCGAGCAACTTGGTATGGGTGCTGTCATTCGCCACCCCACCCAGCCCCCCGATCTATCCCGCACCGCTTTTGCCAGGCTAAAAACAACCATCCAAAACCAGCGCGGGGTTGATATTGACATTAAACAGCGGGCATTGGTTGGCGTTGGTCGCTGCATTTCGCGCCTCGGACAAGCAGCCCATCGCGCTCAACGGTAGCTGCCCCGGTTCATTACGACAAAAACTGCGCCAACATCTCACGCAAATCTTTAATGCGAATCGGCTTGGTCAAATAATCGGTGCAGCCGGCCTGCAAGCTGCGTTCCCGGTCATCGCTGAGAGCCATACCCGTCAGGGCAATAATTGGCACATCGGTCAGGGTGGGGTTACGGCGTAATTGGCGGGTTGCCTCCAGCCCATCCATCACGGGCATCTGCATGTCCATTAAAATAAGATCGGGTGGGTCGCTTTGGGCAGATTCCACCGCCTCCTGGCCGTTTGTTGCCACTGTTACCCGATAATGCATAAATTCGAGAATATCGAGCATGGTCGTAACGTTGGTGGCATTATCTTCCGCCAGCAGGATATGGCCTGTGTACTGGTCAGTGTTGGTTTCTTGGGACATTGTTGGCTCCAATTGTTCTTGTTCGAGTGAGGGTGTTGGGCTGGGGGAGACGGTTCCCGCCATGTTTTTGGGCAGGATCACTGTGAAACGGCTGCCGTTACCCAGTTGGCTGTCTACGATAATGCGCCCACCGTGCATATTAGTTAATCTATCTACCAGGGCTAACCCGAGGCCAGTACCCTCATATTGACGCGCCAGACTGCTGTCTAATTGGACAAATGGCTCAAACAGGCGGTGAATATCTTCACGGGCAATTCCAATGCCGGTGTCCCACACAGAAAAGTGAATGTGGCCGGTGCTGGGTTCTTCGATGACTTCCAAGCCCACACGTCCTCCGGCATGGGTAAATTTGATGGCGTTACTCAACAGGTTGATTAAGATTTGCTTGAGTCGCCGCTCGTCGGCCTGCATAAAGGTCAGGTCTTGGTCAATGGTGGACAGGATTTTGATTTGCTTGCGGTGAGCCATTTCCCGCACCATGCGTAGGCTGCTTTCACAAACGGCCGTTATCTCCACCACCGCCATATCCAACCGCGTTGCCATTGCTTCAATCTTTGCCAA
>JAGQGA010000469.1 GCA_020432595.1 Anaerolineales bacterium
GGTGACGCTGACGACGGGGGATGAAACGGCCGTTTCTCCCGCCGACTATACTGCCACCACCACCACTCTTACTTTTGAACCCGGCCAAAACAGCCAGACGGTGGAAATTCCCATCAGCGATGATGCGCTGGATGAGACCGACGAGACGATATCGCTGACGTTGAGTGACCTGAGCAGCAACGCTGAACCCGGCACACCACTGTCGGCTGTGTTGACCATTGCCGACAACGACGAGCCGCCGACCATTGCTTTTGCCGCCGCCGGGCTTGGCGGCGATGAAGGCACCACAGCCACAGCGACGGTGCAGTTGAGTGGGCCATCGGCCAAGACGGTGACGGTGGCGTATAGCACCAGCAACGGCACGGCCACGGCTGGCAGCGACTACACCGCCGCCAGCGGCACGCTGACCTTTGCCCCCGGCCAGACAACCGCCACCTTTGGCGTGGCACTGCTGGATGACGCGCTGGACGAAGCGGGGGAAACGGTGCTGCTGACGTTGAGCAGCCCGACCAACAGCACACTGGGCGACCCTAACCCGGCGACCTTAACCATTGGCGACAATGATGCGCCGCCGACGGTGCAGGCGGACCCGGCGGCGGTGAACGTGCCGGAAAACGGCGGCACGGCGGTGGTGACGGTGACATTGAGTGTGGTTTCGGGGCAGGCAGTGACGGTGACGTATGGGACGGTGGGAGAAACGGCCGTTTCTGGCACCCATTTCACCCCCACCAGCGGCACCCTAACCTTTTCCCCCGGCGAAACCAGCCATACCGTCAGCGTGCCGGTGCTGGACAACAACAGTATGAACGGCAACAAAACGTTCCGTGTGGATCTGAGCAGCCCGGTTAACGCCACGCTGGGGGCTGACGATGCGGCGACGGTGACGATTGAAGATGATGAACTGCCGCTGGTATCGTTTGCTGAAGCGGCGGTGATGGTGGCGGAGGACGCGGGTGAGGCGGTTCTGACGGTGGAACTGGATCGCGTGGGCGTGATGCCGGTGACGGTGGATTATGTGGCGGAGGGAGAAACGGCCGTTTCTGGCGCTGACTTCACTCCCACCAGCGGCACGCTGACCTTTACCCCCGGCGAAACCAGCCAGACGCTGACCCTGCCGCTGCTGGACGACACCATGGACGAGGAGAGCGAGACGGTGGTGCTGCGGCTGCAAGCGATGCAGGGCGGTAACGCCGGTACGCTGACTGAGGCGGTTGTGACCCTGACGGACGATGATGCGCCGCCTACGGTCTCTTTTGAAGCGGCCTCGTTCCGTGCCGATGAAGATGGTGGGGCGGCGGTGGTGACGCTGGTGCTGAGTGCGCCGTCGGGCAGGGAGGTGCGGGTGAATGTGGTGAGTAATGGTGGAACGGCCGTTGCCAACCAAGATTACACCCCACTAGCCGAAACGATCACGTTTGCGCCGGGCAGTATCAGCCAAACGGTATCCATTCCCCTGCTGCCAGATGACCTGAGCGAAGGGAATGAGACAATTCACCTGGCGCTGGGTGGGCTGCAAAATGGGACGGCGGGGGAGTGGTTAACGGCCGTTGTTACCATCATTGACGGCGATAGCAGCACCCTTTACCTGCCAATTATCTTTAAAAAATAGCATGAAACAGAGCAACAGGGGTGGACACGTCTGCCCCTGTTGCTTGTATCCGTTCTCGTAAGCTCATCTGAAAGGATGGGTGCGTAGGATGCAGACTAGTATCGGATGTGTGTAGTGGATGGAAATAAGTTGTACTGGATTCTCAACACCTGGAGCCACTGTTTGAGAGCCACCTTCCCACATAGAGCAATATAACAATATTTTTTTGAAAAGGGTCTCAACTGGCAAGAATATGTCATTTGCTGTGGCAGATAGTTGTTGATGTCTGCGCTCTGGTGCCTTTTTCACAACCCTGCAAGGAGAGATGCCCATGAAATGGTATTTTCACAGATCGCAGAAAAAAACGGGGTGGGGGAGTCTCAGTTTGGTTGGCTTTGTGGCAATAGCCTTGGTGTTGGTAACCAACATCGTGATCGCCAACGCTTCAACACCCTTAGATATAGGCTATTTTGATTTTAATTATCCACCTGGTACGGGTGCCAATGGCGAGCCGACGGGGGAGAAGCCGCAAAGCAAGTTGTGGTACCATGATGGTTCGTGGTGGGGTAGCCTGTGGAGCGTGGCGGGGAATGCCTACCACATTTATCAGTTGGATTGGAACACCCAAACGTGGATTGACACCGGGGTGGAGCTGGATAACCGTATTGAGACGCGGGCAGACACGTTGACTGACGGTGACACGCTGTATGTGATTTCTAACGTCTACCATGACCGGGCGCAAAATGTGTCGGCCGGCAGCCGGGGGCAGTTTTATCGCTATAGCTACAATGCCGGGACGTATGAACTGGATGACGGGTTTCCCATTGAAGTGACCGACAGCCGGGGGGAATCCCATGTGATTGCCAAAGATTCAACCGGGCGGCTGTGGGTAACGTATACGGTTAATCAGCAGGTCATGCTCACCTATAGCAATGCCAACGGTGGTGGCGACCTGGATTGGGCGCAGCCGTTTGTGCTGCCGGTAGCCACTTCCAGTACGGCTGCGGATGATACGTCATCCATTATCGCGTTTGATGGGTACATAGGGGTGATGTGGAGCCGCCAGTTGACGAATAATAGTATGCACTTTGCGGTTCATAAGGACAGTGACCCGACGACTCAGTGGAAGACAAAGGCTATTTACACCGTTTCTGGTGATGATCATATGAGCTTGCGCTCGCTCCAATCTGATAACGCGGGTAAGGTGTTTGCCCTGTTCAAAACGTCGGCTCCTGATGGTGCCCCAGGTCTCATTATGCTGGGTGTGTGTGACTCGGCCTCCACAGATTGTGTGGGGAACGGTGATTGGGACTTTTACCCGGTCTTTACAGGCGCGTCTACCGATCCCACTCGTATGGTCATGTCTATTGATGTGACCAATCGGGACATTTATGTTTTTGGTCATATCCGCAACGGGTTGCCCAAGACGGGAAGCAACATCTACTACAAACGGTCTGACCTGGACAACATTTCCTTCCCCGGTGGCGTAGGAACCCCCATTATTTCCAGCACCAAATACACGGCGATGAACAACGTGTCGACGATGCGGCAAAATGCCGATGCCAGCACCGGGATTGTGGTGATAGCAGCGGATGATGTCAAGCGGGCGTATGTTCATGGCTGTATTGATTTGTCTACCCACGGCTCTTCGGTTTGTTTGTCGCCTAATTCTGAAGTAGCGACTCACTATGGCAGTGCTTCTTACCAAATTAGTGAGCATGGCGGGATTTCGCTGACGGTGTCGGTGGAGTTGACGCTGCCTTCGGCGGTGCCGGTGTCGGTGAAGTATGCGACGAGTGACGGGACGGCAACGGCCGGTTTGGACTATGTGGCAACCAGCGGCACAATGACGTTTGCGCCGGGTGAATTGAGCAAGACGTTCCAGATTCCGATTATTGATGATGCGCTGGCGGAAGACCCGGAGACGATTAACCTGACGTTGAGTGATGGGCCAACGACGTTCCCAGAAACGGCCGTTGTAACCCTTTACGACGACGACAAAATTCCGCAGGTTTCCTTTGCCGCCACCAGCTTTGAAGGGCAGGAAGATTTGGGCAACGGTGTCTTTGCCGTCGAACTGAGTTCCCCCTTCCATGTGCCGGTATCGGTACACTATGCCACCAGCAACGGAACGGCCGTTGCGCCCGGTGACTACACCAGCCAAAGCGGTACCATCACCTTCAACCCCACCGAAACCTACATCGAGATGCCGGTGACGCTGATTGACGATGCCCTGCAAGAGCCAACCGAGCAGTTCAACCTGACGTTGAGCAGCCCGGTAAGCGCCACACTGGGGACACCCGCCACGGCGACGATGTCAATCATTGACGACGACGAGCCACCCAATGTGGCGCTGTCGAGCGACTCGTTTGTGGTAAATGAAAATGCGGGGCCAGCGACGGTAACGGTGCTGTTGGATGACCCGTCGGATACGACGGTGGCGGTGGATTACTGGACTAAGAATATTACGGCCATTGCCCCTGGCGATTATACGGCCATTCCCACCACCACCCTGACCTTTAACCCTGGTGAGACGCAGAAGACGTTTAACATCACCATCAACAACGATGCCCTGCAAGAGTTTTCGGAATCGGCGCGGGTGCGGATTGATGACCCAACCAATGCGGTGCTGTCTACCCCCAATGATGCCATTTTGGCAATTATTGACGACGACACGCCGCCGGTGGTGCGTTTTAGCAATGTCACCTACAGCGTGTTGGAAAACAAAGGATGGGTGGAAGTAGATGTTGAACTGAGCTTCCCGTTTAATGCCACGATGCAGGTGGATTACACCACGCTGGATGATGTGGCTCTGGCGGGGGCGGATTATTCAACGGTGAGCGGTACGGTGATTTTTAGCCCGTTTGAGACGAAGCAGACGATCTATGTGCCGATTACGGAAGATATTAATTATGAGCAGCCTGAGACGCTGAAGCTGAAGCTGCTCAACCCGGTTGTGACCTCGTTGAGCGTG
>JAGQGA010000046.1:0-11978 GCA_020432595.1 Anaerolineales bacterium
GTTGAGATTACGCCAGCACGCTTGTAATTCGCCATCATAACCCCGTTGGGGTCAATTTGGCTTTCTGTCACTTTGAATGAGCGATGTAGAGGTTCACTCCTGCAGAGAGGTTGAACTTCTTGCTGAGCTTATTGCTAGACGATTACTTAACTATTTTCGTTGGCCTATACGCCAGCGATTGCCATCAGGGTCTGTCAATTGAACCTCACGCGCCCACGGCTGATCATAAACTGGGCTGTCAAATTCGGCAGAAATTGTATCAACGTCATCTACATAGAAGTAGACCAGCGAATGAGGGCGAGCATCTCCTTTATGCTCAGAGAGATGGAGAGCCAAGTGGCCCCGGCGGAGAAAGAGGTATAAAGGCAAATGGGGTGCAAAGCGGTGTTCGCCTTCAACCAAGAAGCCAAGACGGGCATACCACTTGGCCGTCTGTTGAGCGTCTTTCACATAGAAGATAGGTACTAATTCTTCAGTCACTAAATTTCTCCTTTCAAGACCGCACCGGCACGCTCATAATTCACCACAATCACACCACTTGGGCAGATTTGGCTTTCCGTCACCTGGAACGTGGCAGGAATCGTGCCATCGGCAAACAGGCGTTTGCCACCACCCAACGTTATTGGATAGATCATCAGCCAGAACCCATCAATCAAATCATGTTTGATAAGCGTCTGGAGCAGATTGCCGCTGCCCCAAACGTTCAAGTCCGGCCCTGGTTGCTGCTTGATTTCGGCGACTTGGGTGGCAATATCGCCGTTTAAAAACAGGGATGGCTGCCATTGGCTGGACGTTCTGGTGTTGGAGGCAACATACTTGGTAGCCGTATTCACACCCGGCCATACGTCTGCATGTTGCGGCCAATATGGCTCCCAAATTTCAAATGTCGTGCGCCCTAACAACAGGTCGAATGGCATGTTCATCCGCTTCCTCAGGGCTGCTCCCAGAACTGCGTCGGAATAGGGGCCTATCCACCCACCGTAGGCAAAGCCACCGCTAGTATCTTCTTCTGGCCCACCTGGCGCTTGGATAACCCCATCAAGGGAAAGATGCTCAAGGACAACAACTTTTCTCATGGCTGAATTTCCCCAATGTTGAAGCGTGACAAAGCTAGTCACCGCTGATTAAACAGACACAATGATGGGGCAACGTCTTAACCATAGGTGGGACGCTGCGGCCAGCCGGCCGGTGAATCTTCCCAATCTTCTTGCCGGCCATAGGGGGTCATATCAAGCAACCTATAGACATCGCTTAGCGATTCACAACCGCGATTATATGTGGAGTAGGTATGAAACAGTTCCTCTCCCATACGAAAGAAGACGCTTAAGCCATGCCGCTCACCACCCTCGACTGTCACCTGGAAATCTTGATTAAAGTCTGAGTGGAAGGAGGAATACCAGGGCAGTTTCCAGCCCATTTTTGTTTGGTATGCCTGGAGTTTGTCTGATGATGCCCGCGAGATAAGCACAAAGGCGGTGTCACGAGCTGCCAGTTCTGATAAATCGCCCAAGTCGTTTACAAATCCAGTACAGCCAATACAACCATTGTCCCAATTGGGGTCGAACATAAAATGGTAAACAATGAGTTGGTGACGACCCTCAAACAAATCGCCCAGGGTGCGCTTACCATCGGGGCCAGTAAAGGTATATACCTTATCGAGCTTTACCATGGGCAGTCGGCGGCGCTCAGCGTGGACGCGGTCGAGGTGCTTGGTCGCTTCCTTCTCGTGAATCAACAGCCTCTCTCGGGCTGCCAGCCACTCCTCCTTGGTTACAATAGGGGGATGAGCAAAATCTTGAATTGTCATATTTACTCCTCTTTAGGATTCATCATATGCTGATAATTGTAGAACGTATGTTCTTTATTGTCAATTTAATGGGCCATGTATAGAAGGGAGAGTGGTTCTGGACTGAAACGGCCGTTTTCCTCCTACCCTACCTCTACAACAGCCAAACTTGCCAACGCGGCCGTCAAGACGAAGCGTTGCCCAGCTTAGTCAAATCACGAATAACAATAATAATATATTGACAAACAATAAATCATTATTACAATATAGCAATCTTACTATTAGGTGAGGCATTACACATGAAAAAAGGTTCAACGTTATTCTTAAAGTTTGTCATTTGTCTTATCGCCATCGTAGCCTTGACATGGCTGATTTGGTTTCCTCAACTTGAAGGCAGAGCGGCCAACTTAGATCTGATTAGTATTTATAAAGATCCGCTGATTATCTATACGTTCATCGGTTCAATCCCATTTTTTGTCGGGTTATATCAAGGGTTCAAGCTTTTAGGGTATATTGACAGCGATAAAGTTTTCTCTCAACCGTCGGTGGACGCTGTGGGAAAAATAAAATATTGTGCCATCGCCTTCAGTGGTTTCATTATGCTCGGAATCCTATACATACGGTTATTTGTGCAAGGCGACGATCCGGCTGGTGTCACTGGCTTAAGCATTGTTACTATTACCGTAACTTTCTAAATTTGAGGGGTGAAAAGCCACGTTTTTAGCTGTTTTACCCCGCAAAATCATAAAGTCGAGGTACTATTTTTGCGTCTATCGTCATTGCCACGGCTGCGGCTGTTTTTCAAAGCCTTCTACAAAACGCCATAGACATCAAATCGGAAAATGATTTAACGGTATAAGGGGCAATGATGGCGATAATAGTTAATATTGATGTCATGCTGGCTAAAAGAAAAATGAGTGTGACGGAGCTTGCAGAGAAAGTTGGCATAACCATGGCCAATCTCTCCATCTTGAAAAATGGCAAAGCAAAAGCTGTCCGTTTTTCAACGCTTGAAGCAATCTGTGAAGCATTAGATTGTCAGCCTGGGGATATTCTAGAATACAAAAGCGAGTAGTTTTCTAACTACAAAATAGAGATTATCGGAAATAAGAATTTCTCACGCAAAGACGCAAAGCCGCCAAGCATTTTTCCTTTGCGTCTTTGCGCCTTTGCGTGACATAAAGTTAATTCCGATAATGTCTAATGTAGGGGAGCTGTACCGCCTGCGGTTAAGATGCCTTTCACGCCGGTAATGCACTGTTCATGGGCGGGGTGGCGTTGAAACGGCCGTTTCCCCCCACCCCCAACCGCACCACCAAATCACCCACCCATTCTAAAAGCTCACCAGTAGCAACCTTGGATTGCACGCGCCCACTTTGTGCCGCGAACCTAAGCCATCTCTATATTTGCCAAAATAAGAGCTTTATCCATCTTTTCGCTGGCGAACTGTGGTATAGTGAGAAAGACGGGTGTGTTGTCGGCAAGATACGAGCAGTTGGTAAATTTTGCGTACTTTGGGTCAGCTAAGCTTGCTCGTTGTGATGAACGGCCGATGATGGACAGCCGACAACGGCCGTTTTTTTGTCTTTCGTCTCTTGGCAGGAGGTTAGATTATGCAATTTTTTCTGGGTGAAACACAGGTAGGGGAACCTGTAACGGTGGGGGAGCGAGTACTGCGGCCAGAGTCGCGGCGGGTAGGGGCGGTGCTGCCAGTGGGGGGCTTTGTATGGCAATTCCCAACGGCCGTTTCCATCACCCACCACGACAAAACGACGCGGTTGCCGGTGGTGGATGTGGCACGAACGGCCGTTTGGGTCATTTGGGGGGTTGTAGGGATAGCCTTGATGTTGATGAAAATGAGGAAGCAGCGATTAGGAGTAAAACCATGAGCGAAAATGGCAACTTGTTGATGTGGGAAAATGTGCCGAATCAGAAACGGCTGAATGAGCTGGTGGGGCGGTTGTTTGAGGTGGCGAAGGTAACGGCCGTTTACAGCGAGCCAGTCCAAAGCGGCGACTATACCGTCATCACTGCCTCCGAGCTGATGGTGGGCATGGGGGCTGGCTTTGGCGGCGGGGGCGGCACGGGTCAGGATGGGGAAGAAGGCAGCGGCGGTGGGGGTGGCGGGGGTGGCTCGACCATGGCGCGGCCGGTGGCCGTCATTGCGATTGGTCCCAACGGGGTGCAGGTGGAACCCATTGTAGACCCCACTAAAATTGCCATCACGCTGTTTACGGCGTTGGGGGCAATGGGGGTTGCACTGGCAAAAATGCGGCGTATGGCCGAGTAACCTATGTGGGTGAGAAAACGGGGAGTCTATAAATATGAATAAGAATAGGACGCAGATTTACCTGATTATCCTGATAAAAACAATCAGGCGTATCAGGTAAATCTGCGTCCCATTGCCCCGGAGAGGAAACGACATGAGTGCTGCCTTGCCTGCTCAACCGGAAAAACGGCCGTTATCCCTTGGCACCAAACTCGCTTATGGCACAGGTGATCTTGGCCCAGCGATGGTCTCGATGATCAAGGGGTTTTTCCTGCTGAACTTTCTCATCAACACCGCCGGTTTGCCACCAGGGCAAGCAGGCTCCATTTTACTCATTGGCAAAGTGTGGGATGCCATCAACGACCCGATTGTCGGCACCCTCACCGACCGCACCCGCACCCGCTGGGGGCGGCGGCGGCCGTGGCTGCTGTTTGGTGCATTTCCCTTTGCCCTGGCCTTTTTCCTCCACTTCATCGTCCCCGATTTAGGGTCAACGGCCAAGTTTGTCTATTATGTGGTGGTGGGTATTTTGCTGGATGCGGGATTTACGGCCGTTAATGTCCCCTACGCTGCCCTCACCCCCGAACTGTCCGCCGACAACAAAGACCGCACCGATTTAAACATGTACCGCTTCAGCTTTTCCGTACTGGGCGGGCTGGTAGCGGCCGTTCTTTACAACGTCCTCGTCAACCAGATTTACCGCGATGCCCCGCTCACCGGCAACGCCATCCAGGGCATCATCGTCGGCCTCGTCATCATCATCAGCAACGTCATCGTTTTTGCCAACACCAGCGAACGCAGCTTTAGCGACAGCGACGAGGAGCCAATCCCGTTTTTCGAGGGGCTAAAAATCGCCCTCAGCAGCAAACCGTTCCTCTACGTCTCCACCATCTATCTGCTCACCTGGCTCGCCATTCAGTTTGTCCAGTCGCTCATCCTCTTTTTCTTCCGCGACTGGATTGGCGGCGACCCCGGCGGGCAGTTCACCATCCTGCTTTTTGGCCTCCAGCTTTCCATTTTCCTCTTCATCCTCGTCTGGGGGGTCGTCAGTCGGCGGCTGGGGCGCAAAAAGGTGTTCTACATCGGCATTCCGTTCTGGATCGCGGTGCAGGTTGCCCTCTTTTTTGTCCAGCCGGGGCAAATCACGCTGGTGATGGTGCTGGCCGTACTGGCTGGCATCGGTGTCAGCCTCGGCTTCCTCATCCCGTGGAGCCTGCTACCCGATGTGGTTGACCACGACGCGCTGCAAACAGGGCGGCGGCGGGAGGGCATTTTTTACGGCTTTTTTGTCTTCCTGCAAAAATTTGGCATCGCTGTGGGGCTGTTTGTGCAGGGGCAAGTGCTGGAATGGACGGGCTACATCTCGTCCACCGGCAGCACTATTGCCCAGCAGCCCGATTCGGCACTGTTTGCCCTGCGCGTGCTAACCTCGCTTGTTCCCATTGTCTTCCTGCTGCTTAGCATTGTGGCTGTCTATTACAACCCCATCACGCGAGACAAATTGGCTGAAATACAGCGGCAGTTGGCAGAACGCGGCATTCAATGAGCCGATGGGCGCTGCTGGTGGCTAGTTTGAAAATGGTTGACAGCATAGCGGCCAGCAAAAAAGAGAGCAAACCAGATAATGGCGAGCAGCAGCCAGCCGCGCCGGGTCAACAGGGTGCCATAGGCACCCACGTAGGTGAGTAAAATGGTGCTGGGCAGCCGGCCGAGAATGTTGGCGGCCAAAAAATGACGGCTCGAAATGCCGGTTAGCCCAGCCACAAAGTTCATCACGTCGTTGGGAAAGAACGGAAGCATGAAAGAAACGGTGAAAAAGGCCAAACCACGCCGTTCCCCAATGTGTCGCCACTGCTCTACGTGCTCAGCTGAGGCCAAGCGGTAAACAAACGGCCGTCCCCAGCGCCGCGCCATGCCAAAACAGATTTGGCTGCTGATAACGGTAGAAACGATGTTGAGCAAAAAGCCCCACCAGAAACCATAGACATAGCCGCCGGTGATCACCATGGCCTGGCCGGGGATAATGGCGATTAGCACCTGCAAGAATTGGGCGAAGGCGAGGATGAAGGGGCCGAACCAGCCGAATTGACGCAGGGTGGCAGAAACGGCCGTTTGATTCTGCAACAACTGCCACAGCCGCAGCAGCGGTTCCCACCACAGCCAGCAAATGCCGACGATGGGCAACGTTAGTGCCGCGTAGAGAAGCAGGTTGGTGGAAAACGGCCGTTTTTGTTGCAAGGTAGTGTTTAAGAAACGGCCGTTTTGTGACTATACGCCGTCGTATTGATCATAAAAAAGCGCAAAGCATTTGGCAGCCGCCGCGCCCACGCCGCCTCATTGTGTGTCGCCCACTTCTCCTCCACGTGCATCATATCCCGCACCGGCCGATACCCCTTCTTCGCCAAAATCCGCTTAATCCGGCGCACGCTGGCATAATACCGGCGCGACCGTGCCCGCATCGTCAGCACCTCCGGCCACGCATTGCCAAATTCTCGCGTCCCGGCATCCAAATACAGCTTCCCCCGGCGAAACGGCATGGACTCCACATACTCATAAACCGCCCCCTTAGCAAACCAAAGTGATGGACTCATGACCCCCGCAAAGCCGAAATAATCTGCCCGGTAAAAGAAGGCATACAAGCTAATCAAGCCCCCCATAGACGACCCCATAACGCCCGTATTCCCCCGCTCCGGCAGCGTGCGGAACGAGGCATCAACCAGCGGCTTCACCGTGTCGGTCAAAAACTGAACATACTCATTCCCCTTACCGCCACCATATTGGGCATCTACAAAGGGACTGTACTCATTCAGCCGCTCACTGCCGCCGTTGGGAACACCCACCACAATCGCCTCAAGCTGCTCCTCACGGCTCAACATTTCCATCGTTTCATCCACCTGCCACTCCCCAGAAAAGCTGGTGGCATTATCAAACAAATTTTGCCCATCGTGCATATAGAGCACCGGATAATGCCGGTCACTATGATCGTAAGAGGGGGGCAAGTAAACAAGCACATTGCGGTGCGTTTGAAGCTGGGGGCTGTGTACATCCGTTGCCACAACCACATTGCCAGAAATGGAATGACCAGCTCCCGTATAAACGTGATGATAAGATTGCCAGTGCAAAGGTCTCTCCAAAAATAAATTTGGGGTTGCTATTCACAACCCCATAGAACATACTATCCATTGTCCATAATTCCACAAAGACGGTCAACTACCCTGAGCAATCACAGCCATTTCTTTAAAAGACGCGGCGTAAGATTTTACAAAGATAACCCATCAATAATAGGTACGCTTTCTCAATGGCGGCATATATCTGTTTGCCATCAGGAAGTTTGTATAGACATATGGAAGAAAAAGACGAAAAACCCGTGGAAGATGCGCAAGCCCAAGCTGAACACCGACTGCGAATGCGGTTTGGCTGGCATGATTTGATCGAGGATTTGATTGAAGAGGGCCGAAAGAAAGGAGCGTTTGATAATCTAGCTGGCAGTGGCAAACCGCTCCATCTTGAGCAAAACCAATATGCCCCCGAGATGGTGCTGGCAAACAAGCTGCTAAAAGATAACGACCTAACGCCAGCGTGGATTATCAACCGCAACATTATTTTGGAACAAAAAGAGCAGTTGCGGGCAGAGATGGTGCGAACCTGGACACAACATAAACAAGCCTTTCGTTATGCCCAGGGCGATGCACAGAAACAAGCACTGGTCATTAGCTGGGATGATGCCTGCAAGAGGTGGCTTGCCGAAATTACCAAGCTCAACAAGCTCATTGAAGATTTTAACCTTAAACGGCCGGTTAATAATCTGGAACTGTTTAAGTTACGCTTTGACGAGGAATTAGACAGGATTCACGCCGAGAGGTATTTAAAATAGTTAGGGTTTGACCCTTTTGAACCCTGTTTTAACTTTGGACTGTACAGGAAGCCTATTTGTCTATATTTTGCACGGTATTAAACGCGAATTTGACAGATAATAATTGACAAAATGCGGACATTTGTTTATAGTTGGCAACATGAGACAAGCATGACAAACACTACCACGTTAAGGTTTTGGTCATGCTACGCAGATACAAATCGCTTTGATTTACGTATATATAGTGTAGGCCAATGCAGAACTTGAGGTGGTGTGCATTAGAAAAGAAATAGAGGAGTCTTGCCATGAGTACGTTACGCGGTGATTTTGATAACTTTGTAAGCAGACTCGATGATAAGGAAGCGGCTGAATGGGAAAATTTGCTCCAAATTTTGCCTGAGTCGGACGATGATATAGACGACGCAGCGTTTGCGGCTGATGATGCGCTTGAAGCTGAGTGGTCGAACGATTTTTCGCTTGATGAGTCTGGTGCGCCGCGTGACAAAACGCGGGAGGCGGTTCTCTCAGTTGATGCCCGCGATATTCCTATCAATAATTTTTTGAAATTATATATTCAGGATACGAGCCAACAGCGGCTGCTAACGGGTGATGAAGAAGTTGACCTGGCAAAGCAGATTGAGCTGGGAAATGCAGCGCGGGAGATGCTGGAACAAACGGGTTTGCCCATGGCTGATCGGGAGGCATTAACGGCCGTTTACAACCAAGGCGAAGATGCCCGTGGCCTCCTTGTCCGCGCCAACACCCGCCTCGTCATTAGCATTGCCCGCCGCTATTTCGGCCAAGGGCTAGATTTCCTTGATCTGGTACAAGAAGGCAACATCGGTCTGCTTCGCGCTGTAGACAAATACGACTATCGGCGCGGCAACCGCTTTAGCACCTACGCCACCTGGTGGATTCGCCAAAGCATGACCCGCGCTCTGGCAAACTATGGCCGCGTGATCCGCATTCCCGCCCACCAAACCACCCGGCTGCGGCGGCTCTATCAGCTTACCCAAGAATTTGAACAGCACGAAGGCCGGTCGCCTACCCCGGAAGAGCTGGCCGAACAGATGGAAATGCCGGTGCGCCGCATTCGCTGGCTGCAAAATATTACTCGGCCGCTGCTGCACCTGGAACAGCCCTCTGGCGATAATGAAGATGCCGAACTGGGTGACTTTATCGAAGACACCGACGCCAAGCAGCCACCTGATGCCGTGGCCGAAAAGCTGTTTCACGAACAGCTTGATGCCTTTTTGGAAACGCTTTCCCCGCGTGAGGCGCGAATTCTCAACCTGCGCTATGGTTTGGACGGCAGTGACCCACACACGCTAAAAGAAGTGGGCAAAATCATCGGCGTTTCGCGGGAGCGTATTCGCCAGGTGGAAAAAGCAGCCCTACAAAAACTGCGCCACACCATTTTTGCCAACGGCCAGCCGTTCTACGCGAATTGATTCAATGGTCGGTAATCAGTACGACGTATTGATTACCGACCATGATTTCATCCGGCCTGCGCTGCTAACACCATCATTTCCTCATATTCAGCATATACACCATCCAAAATTAAATCAGGGTCAGGAACAAGACCGGCATCGGTGGTAATGCCGATGTAGACCTGCCCAGCATAGCTGAGGATGCTGAGGCTTAACCCGGTGCGCCCTAGCTGTGGCTCCCACACCATGATGTGGTCAATGGCTTGCCCGGCCAGGTATAGGGGAATGGGTGGGCCGGGGAGATTGGTAAGAACGGCCGTTATTTGTCCCCCCCACATCTTTGCCATCTGCGCCTGCATCTCCGCCGGGGTCAGCCCCACAGCCTGCAACATGCCAAACGACAGCACCGCCTCCGGCGACTGCTTTAACACCGCCAGCCGTTCCCGCGCCACCGCAAGCCGCTCCACTACATCCGCCTCACCCACCGGTAAATCTAAAAACACCAAGCCAAATTTGTTGCCAAGCGTCAGCATCTCTTCTTTCGAGCGAATGTTGACCGGCAGCGCCACCCTAAAGCTCAGGCCACCGACCGGCTGCCCTTTGCCCAACAGGTAACGGCGCAGCCCACCGGCAACGGCCGTTATCACCACATCATTCACCCCACCCCCCATTACCGTTTTAATTGCCTTGATGTCGGCCAGCGGCAGCGGGTTTGACCAGGCGACGGCTTTTCGCACCCCCAACGCCCCGCGAAAAAGGGTGTCGGGGTCGGGCGAGCGCAGCGCCATGCGAAGGGCAGTTTGGGCACTGCCTGCCCCTTGCTGCGCCAATTCGCGCACGCGAGCGGGGTTAACCAGCGTCTCACGCCCTTCCTCAAACAGCCTGCTGCTCAAATGAACGGCCGTATTTAACGCCCCCTTAGCCTGCCGCATCCACATCCCCATCACGCCGCCGCTGGGTGGCGGCTGCGCTTTGGCGGGTTCTGGCTCCGGCCAGGGTGCCAGCTCGGTCAAATCGGTGAGCGACAGCAGCACGGCGGCCAGCGATAGCCCATCGGCAATAGCGTGGTGAATGCGGCAAAAAACGGCCGTTCCTCCCTTATAATTATCAATGATGTGGAGCTGCCACAGCGGCTTGGAAAAGTCAAGCGGCGTTGAGAGCAAATCGCCGACCATGGCTTGCAGCGTGGCCTTATCGCCGGAACCCGGCAGCGCCACATGGTGCAGGTGGGCATTCAGATCAAAAGTCGGGTCTTCCTCCCAGCCATAGCTGCCCAACGGCAGCCGAGGGGAGACCACTCGCTGCCGAAAGCGGTCAAATTTGAGCCAGCGGTGGGACAGAATGGCGTGCAAATGTGCCATATCCAACGGGCTAGCAAAGGTCATCACACCCGCCACCATCATCAGGTTGGTGGGGTCTTCCATGCCCAGCCAGACAGCATCCCCATTTGCCATTGTTTCACTTTTTGTCATGGTTAGTTCCTCATATTGCGGTTGACATCTGGGAAGATTATAGGCGAAACAGCCGTTTTGGGCGCGGTTTCGGCTTGCAATCATAACGTGGGTCAGTTGCCGACAAAAAAGGTTATCAAAGATTTCGCCGATGACACAGATTTTTTCCCATCTGCGAAATCTTTGATGATTTTCTGTACAAGAATTTCATCGTTCAGGTATTATTGCCAACATCAGGCAAGGTTGATGGCTTGATCAGATTAAGCATAAGCGGGAGAAACAGCACCATGGAATCATTTTTTGCGGATTATTATGAGCGATTAGCCGATTTACACCGAATGGCAGGCGAAGCAATTGCCGGGCTGGATGAGGCAGCCCTGGATTGGCAGCCGGGCGAGGAGATGAATTCGCTGACAGTTTTGGTGACCCACACGGCCTGGGCGGAGCGGTATTGGGTGGGGGTGATGGCTGGCGGGGATATGGTGGCGCGGGATCGGCCAGCCGAGTTTATGGCGCAAGGTCAAACGGCCGTTTCCCTACAAACCCTGCTCAACAACACCCTGGCTCACAGCCAGCAAACGCTCACTGCTTTAACAGTCAAGGATTTGGGGCGGGGTATGGCATCGCCGATGCACGATAAACGGCCGTTTGCCATCGGCTGGTCACTGCTCCACGCCCTTGAACACACGGCCGAACACGTGGGGCAAATGCAGTTGACGCGGCAGCTTTGGGAACAGCGCAGATAAACAGGGGTGGTGATGGTCAATAAACGGCCGTTGGCGCAGCCACTGTCCCCTGCCTAGAACCAGTTAAGCATATTTTCCGCGAAGTGCTACAATAGGGCATCATTATTTTTGCTTTTGAAGAGGATACAGGTATGCCGCAAACACGTATACAGGAATTGCGTCGGGAAGTTGACCAAATTAATTTAGAAATTTTGCGTTTGCTCAGCGAACGTGGCCGTTTGGCACAAGAAATTGGCACCATTCAAAGCAGCCTGGGGATGTCGCAATATGACCCCAAACGCGAGCTGGAAATGCTAGAAATGTTGGTGAATGCCAACAATGGGCCGTTTGATGACAGCACCATCAAGAGCCTGTTTAAAAATATCTTCCAAGCCAGCATGGTAACTAGCCAGGCATCGGAAAAACCCAAGTTTTTGAGCAGCCGCGCTGCCCGTGAAGACACC
>JAGQGA010000046.1:12076-16043 GCA_020432595.1 Anaerolineales bacterium
GGTGGTGATGATTGGGGATGTGGCCGTTGGTAACGGCCATTCCCCGGTGCTGGTGGCCGGCCCCTGCGCCATTGAATCATACGAGCAGGTAGACCTAACGGCCGAATTTGTTGCCAGCCGGGGGGTCAAGCTGTTTCGTGGGGGCGCTTTCAAACCGCGCACCAATCCCTACAGCTTTCAGGGGTTGGGCGAACCGGCACTGCGCTGGGCGCGAGAAGTGTGCGACAAACACGGCCTTTATTTCATCGCCGAAATTATGGATGCCCGCGACTTGGATGTGTGCCTGGACTATGTAGACGTGCTGCAAATTGGTGCCCGCAACAGCCAAAACTTTACCCTGCTCAGAGAAGTGGGCAAAACGGATCGTCCTGTGCTGCTCAAGCGGGGGTTGTCCAGCACCATTGAAGAGTGGATTATGAGTGCCGAATATGTGCTGAGCGAAGGCAACCCCAACGTGATTTTGTGCGAACGGGGCATTCGCACGTATGAACAGTACACACGCAACACGCTTGACATCAGTGCCGTGGCTTTGGCAAAGCTGGAAACCCATCTGCCGGTGATGGTGGATGCTACCCACTCTGGCGGTCGGCGTGACCTGCTGGTGCCATTGACAAAAGCGGGGCTGGCTGCTGGTGCCGATGGTGTCATGGTTGAGGTTCACCCCAACCCGGCGGTGGCACTCTCTGACCAGAAACAGCAGATGGATTTTGACCAGTTTGATGATTATCTGGAAGCGGTGGGATACGACAAAAAGCTGAGCGCCCACCGGCATGAAATATACGGGTTCTAATTGCTTACAAATCCACAGACAGATTGCAAAATTTGCAAGCAATCTGTCTGTTTCGCTACTCTATCCTACTGGCAGAAAGCAACCGGATTTCCTAAATCGGCTGGCTAGGTCGGTTATGGGGGCGATCCCTCGCTGTTGATGGAAAACGGCCGTTTGGGCAGTTGGAAACAGCTATCACACATACCATAGGCTTACCAAAATTATGACTCAACTCACAGGCGGCGAAGCCATTGTACAATCCCTTCTGGCGCACGGCGTGGACACGCTGTTTGGGCTGCCCGGCGTGCAAAACGACTGGCTCTATAACGCGCTGTATGACGCGGGCAATCGCATTCGCGTCATCCATACGCGGCATGAGCAGGGGGCGGCCTATATGGCACTGGGCTACGCCCTAGCCTCCGGCAAGGTGGGGGTGTTTAACATTGTCCCTGGCCCTGGTTTTCTCAATGCGTCGGCAGCGCTGGTGACGGCCTATGGGCTGAATGCACCGCTGCTATGCCTGGTGGGGCAAATCCCCACGGCCAAGATTGGCAAGGGGGAAGGGCAACTGCATGAGATCAACGACCAACTTGCCATCATGCGGACGATGACCAAGTGGGCGGAGCAAGTGACCAGCCCAGCGCAAGCCCCGGAAATGGTGGCCGAGGCGTTTTATCAGCTCCATTCCGGCCGGCCGCGCCCGGTGGGGCTGGAAGTGCCGATGGATGTACTGATGCGGCGGGCCGAGGTGGACACGGAAGTGGAACCCCGTGCGCCGTATCGTCCGCCGCTGGATGTGGCGCAGTTGGACAGGACGGCAAAGGTGTTGGCAGGGGCAAAACGGCCGTTAATCTACGTCGGCGGGGGTGCGGTCAACGTTAGCCGCGAAATCACCCAATTGGCGGAACATTTACAGGCTCCGGTGGTGGGGTATCGCACGGGGAAAGGGATTGTAGACGGCCGTTCCCACCTCAGCATCCAGCTTACCCCCTCGCACGAACTGTGGAAAACCACCGATGCGGTGCTGTTTGTTGGCTCCCACGGCCGTGTTCAGTTTGGCGGCTGGGGGGTAGACGACCAGATGACCCTCATCAAAATTGACGTTGACCCCACCACCCACAACCTGTTTCACAAACCAGACATTTCCATCACCGCCCGCGCCGAAGAGGCGATTCCTTACCTGCTGCGTCAGGTGCAGACGCTCACCCCGGCCAAACCATCCCGCCGCGATGAACTGTTGTTGCTGCAAGCCGACTGGGAAGAGCGCACCACCTTTTTGGAGCCACAAAAAAGCTACCTGCGCCTCATCCGCGACGCACTAGGCGAAGACGGCATTTTTGTGGATGAGCTGACCCAAGTTGGTTTTGCCAGCCGCATTCTGTACCCAGCCTATAAACCGCGCACCTACATCACCACCGGCTATATGGGGACGCTGGGCTATGGCTTCCCAACGGCGTTGGGGGTGAAGGTGGCGCAGCCGGACAAGCGGGTGGTGGCAATTGCGGGGGATGGGGGCTTTATGTTTAGCGTGCAGGAGTTGGCAACGGCCGTTCAGCACCGCATCGGCCTTGTCACCATCATCTTCAACAACAACCAGTATGGCAACGTGCAGCAAATGCAAAAACACAACTACGGTGGCCGCGTCATCGCCACCGATCTGCATAATCCCGATTTTGTGGAATTGGCGCGGGTGTTTGGGGCCAATGGCTATCGGGCGGAGACGTTGGGGGAATTAACGGCCGCTTTAGAAAAAGGATTCGCCTCCGACCTGCCCACCCTCATCGAAGTCCCCATTGGCGACGTTCCCAGCGTAGACGTATTCCGCAAGCTGCCCAAGGTAAGGGGAAATTGATGCGCGGATAACGCAGATGCATACGGATTTTCGCGGATAAAAAGAAAAAATCCGTATACATCCGTCTAACTCCGCGTCATCCGCGATGCCATTCTTATGATAACAAACCCCAACATCATCCTCCCACAAAACTCTGACCTTTACCACGCGCTCAACGAGGCGGCGCAGCAGCAACGGATTGTGCTGTTTGCCGGGCTGCCGGGGGTGGGAAAGAGCCTTTATTTGCAGCAATTGTCGCTGTTGGCACACGAAAACGGCCGTTTTCTCCACTCCCTGCAATGGGATGTCAGCCGCCTCGCCTTTGAAGTAGAAGCCATTCTCAGCCGCTACCCCGAAGTAGACAGCATTACCCACCCCATGATTCGCAAGGCAACGGGGTTGTGGGCGCGGCAAGGGGTACAGCAGTGGCACGAAACCCACCCCGACCCCCGCCACATGCTGGTGGGCGAAGTGCCGCTGGTAGGCAACCGGCTGGTGGAGTTGGCACAGCGGCGGGGCGACGGGGTGGAATCGCTGCTTGCCAGCGAGCAAACCGAGTTTTTTCTGCCTGTTCCTTCCCGCGAAATCCGCGCCCTGATTGAGCAGGCTCGCGCCCGCACCATTGCCCAGCCCCGCCATGCTAACGAAGCGTATGATGCCCCACCCCACGTCCTGCAAATCAACTGGCGTGATATTTATGAGTTGGGAGAACAGATTGGGCTGGTGGCAACGGTGCCAGAGGGGGAAATTCCGTATGACCCGGAGGTGTATACGGCCGTTTATGCCCACCTCCTACAGCACCGCCACCTCACTGTTTTGCCCATTACGGAGCGGCTGAAAAACGGCCGTTCTGTCTACGACCTCAACATCCCCACCACCAAACTCCAAGCCGCCCCCGCCGAAGCCATCGCCCTCATCACCCATTTGGAAACCACCATCGGCGTAGCGGCGGTGGAGCGGCAGGTGGAGGGATGGTATATCGTTTAAAAATAGAGATTAGAGATTGGAGATTAGAGATTGTGAACCTTCATCAATCTCCAATCTCTAATCTCCAATCTCCTCCGAAGGAGACCCATGAAATTCGCCCGCTTTGCCCACAACGGCCAAATTCACGAAGCCGTGTATGAAAACGACCAGCTAATGGTTGGCACTGTTGCCTATGACCCCAACGACGTGATGTGGCTGCCCCCCATTGACCCGCGTGGCTCCACCGCCATTGGCGTGGCGCTGGGCTACGCTGACCACGCTGCCGAACTGGGGCTGGATTTACCGAGCTACCCGATTTTGTTCCACAAAATGCCCCATACCTTTGTCGGCCATAAGGCCAAGGTGGTACGGCCAAACGTGGATTACATGCATTATGAAGG
>JAGQGA010000470.1 GCA_020432595.1 Anaerolineales bacterium
ATTTTTTTACAGCACCTTGCATTTCTGTATGGAAAAGAGCGTGCCGAACAGATACTACCCCGTCTTCAGGCACTGCTAGACAAGTATCATTCCCGGCTATCAGGCCAAGGGAAGTCGCCTACGTTTTCGCAGCGCGATGCCGTTTTGATCACCTACGGCGATATGGTGCAAGCGGATGGAGAAGCATCACTGGCAACGCTGGCCGACTTTTTGCAGCAAACGGTGACGGAAGGGATCAACACAGTTCATATTTTGCCGTTTTATCCGTATTCGTCGGATGATGGTTTTTCGGTGGTGGATTATACGGCCGTTAATCCCACCCTCGGCACCTGGTCAGACGTTCACCAACTCGGCCACCACTTCCGGCTCATGTTCGATGCCGTCATCAACCACATCTCTGCTCACAGCGATTGGTTTCAAAAATTTCTGGCCGACGACCCCGTCTACCGCGACTATTTTACGGTGGTTGACCCGGCTGCGGATTTAACGGCCGTTTTTCGCCCCCGCGCCCTGCCCTTGTTGACGGAAGTAAAAACGGCCGTTGGCCCCAAACACGTCTGGACCACCTTCAGCGCCGATCAAATAGACCTCAACTATGCCAACCCCGATGTCCTGCTCGCCGTGCTAGACGTGCTGCTTTTCTACGTCACGCAAGGAGCCTCCCTCATCCGGCTCGATGCCATCGGCTTCATGTGGAAAGAAATCGGCACAAGCTGCCTCCACCTACCACAAGCCCACCGCGCCATCCAGCTCATGCGCTCCGTTTTGGATGCCGCCGCCCCCCGTGTCGCCCTCATCACCGAAACCAACGTCCCCCACCGCGACAACATCTCCTATTTTGGCGACGGCCACAACGAAGCCCAAATGGTCTACAACTTTTCCCTGCCCCCCCTCACCCTCCACGCCTTCCACAGCGGCGATGCCACCATACTATCCAAATGGGCCAGCACCCTCGACTTGCCCTCCGACCGCACCACCTTCTTCAACTTCCTCGCCTCCCACGACGGCATTGGCCTCATGCCTGCTCGTGGCATCTTGCCCGAAGCCACCCTCAACGCCATCGCCCAGCGCGTGGAAGCATTAGGCGGCTTGGTTTCCTACAAAAACAACCCCGACGGCAGCCAAGCTCCCTACGAACTCAACATCAATTACCTCGATGCCCTTGGCGACCCCACCACCAACGAAGACGACGACCTCCGTGCCCGCCGTTTTCTGGTCGCCCAGGCAATTATGCTTTCACTGCGCGGCATACCGGGCATCTATTTCCACAGCCTCTTTGGCTCACGCGGCTGGCGCGAAGGAGTGACACAAACGGGTCACAACCGCACCATCAACCGGCAAAAGCTGCCGCGCCCCCAGCTTGAAGCAGAATTAGCCGACCCCAACTCGCTACGCGCAAAAATACTAAACCCCTATCTCAACTTACTGCGCCTGCGGGGCAATGAGGCGGCGTTTCACCCAAACGGCCGTCAAACCATCCACCGTCTCCATCCTGCCATTTTCGCCGTTGAACGCCGCGATCCGGCCGGCCGTCACCCCATCCTCTGCCTGCAAAACGTCAGCAACCAATCCTGCACCCTCTCCCTTGCTGCCTGCCGGCTTGGCACCCAATTCACCAACCTGCTTGATGCCGCCCCCGCCAACAGCACCAGCTTCACCCTCCCCGCCTACGGCATCGCCTGGCTTAAACCACAGGCCATACCAAGAAGTTCAACTTCTGCGGGAAGTTGAACTTCTCACAAGACCATGAACACCACCCCGTCCCCCCTCATCATCGCCTTTGTCAGCGATCTCATGTTCAGCAGCAAAATCAGCAATGTCATCAACCACCTCGGCTACCGTGTTGCATGGATTGAACGCGCCGACATCATCTCTGACCATGCCACGCCACGCGAAACCCCAGGCGAAAAGCTGCTAGGGCGCAAGGGCAAGCTGTTTGAGCAGGTGGTAGCGCAGCAGCCCGCCCTATTTTTATTCGACCTCACCAACAATGAGATTCCCTGGTATGACTGGATCGCCACCCTCAAATCCTCCCCCGCCACCCGCCGCATTCCTATCATGGCCTTTGGCCCCCATGAGGATGTGGCGTTGCTGCAAACGGCCAAAAGTGCCGGAGCCAACTTTGTCTTTGCCCGCTCCCGCTTCTTCAGCGACATGCCCACCCTGCTACAAAAACATGCCCGCATTCCCAACTATGACGCGCTAACCGAGGCGTGCCAGCAGCCGCTGCCGCCGCTTGTCATTGAGGGGTTGGAACTGTTTAACCAGGGGGAATATTACAAATGCCACGATGCGTTAGAAGCAGCCTGGAATGAGGATCAGACGGCCGGCCGAGAGCTATATCGCGGCATTTTGCAGGTGGGCATCGCCTACTATCAAATTCAGCGCGGCAACTATCGCGGCGCGGTCAAAATGCTGCTGCGCGTCCGCCAATGGCTCGATCCCCTGCCCACCTGGTGTCGCGGCATCCACGTCGCCAAACTGCGCCAGGAAGCCGCCGCCGTGCAAGAAGCCCTGACCGCGTTAGGGGCAGAAGGCATGGAGTCATTTGACCAGCAACTCTTTCAACCAATTGAGTACAAGATCACAAATTGAGAAACCGAGAGATTGAGAGAATCTCCCAATCTCTCAGTCTCCTAATCTCTGCCTTCAGCATCAAACAAACGCCTTTAGCCCCGTTTGCAAACTGGAAATAACCAATTTTTGCACCTGCGATGTGCCTTCGTAGATGGTATAAACTCGCGCATCTCGGTAAAGTCGCGCCACTTCATACTCTTCAAAAAAGCCATAGCCGCCGTGCATTTGCAGTGCCCGTTCGGCATTGCGGTTAGCGGCTTCGGTGGCGTAATATTTTGCCATAGACGCTTCCTTGGTAAACCGCTGCCCGCTGTATTTAGCAACAATCGCCTTGTGCACCAGCAGCCGCGACGCTTCGGTTTCCACTACCATGTCGGCCAGCATATCCTGAATCATCTGAAATTGGCCGATGGGTTTGCCAAACTGCTGCCGCTCCTGAATGTATTTGGTGGTCAAATCTACGCACGTTTGGCTGGTGCCTACGGCAGCGGCGGCGAGGGAAATACGGCCGTTATCCAATGTCCCCAACGCCACCTTAAACCCCTGCCCCACTTCGCCCAGCCGGTTGCTGTCCGGCACCACCACATCCTGCAAAAACACTGTCCCCGTGTCCGATGCCCGCAGCCCCAGCTTGCCCTTTAGCGGCGTGGTTGCAACCCCCCATTCTCGTTCCACCAAAAAAGCGGTAATTTGCCGGTCGTTGGAGTCGGTGGCGGTGTTGGCAAAGACAATAAATAAGCTGGCGTGGGTGGCATTGGTGATAAAAATCTTTTGCCCATTCAGCACCCAATTGTCGCCGTCGCGCACCGCCCGCGTCTGCATTGCCCCGGCATCAGAGCCAGAGCCGGGTTCGGTGAGGCAGTATGACCCCAGCCATTGGCCGGAAGCCAACAGCGGCAAATATTTTTCTTTTTGCGCCGCGCTGCCAAAGTAAATAAGCGGCGAGCAAACCAAACTTTGCTGCGCCGTCAGCGTGGCACGAATGGAGCCATAGCGCCCCATTTCCTCCAAAAAGGCAGCATAACCCCAATAATCCAGCCCGACACCACCGTACTCTTCGGGAACGATGAGGCCAAAAAAGCCAAGCTCACCCATTTTTGCCACAAGCTGCATGGGCAGCTCTTCTTTTTGCTCATATGCTTCCAAAATGGGCCGCACTTCGCGCTCGCCAAACTGCCGCGCTAGGTTACGGATTTCTTGCTGTGGGTTTATGTCAATAAATTGCATTATCATTCTCCAGGTCTTTTCATTTACGCTTGCCCCCTCTATCAGCTAAATCTATTGTAATCTCCCTGCCACAACTTGGCACGCCCTGCGCCAACGCACTATAATCTTGCCACTTGTGGAAGCGGGGCGTATGGGATGCGCCTCTACCTGAAACCATGCACGAACTCATTGGCAACATGCACATGCACACCCCCTACAGCGACGGGGAAAGCTACCATGCCGACATCGCGGCTGAGGCGTTGGCGGCCGGGCTGGACTTTATCATCGTCACCGACCACAATATTTGGGTGGATGGGCTGGAAGGGTATTATGAGAAGGACGGTAAGCGGCTGATGCTGTTGGTGGGGGAAGAGGTGCATAATGTGCGCCGCCAGCCGCAGGCTAGCCACTTTTTGGTGTATGGTGCCGAGCAGGAAATGGCGAGCTATGCGCCCGACCCGCAGGCGTTGATTGATGCGACCAACGCAGCGGGAGCTATTGGCTTTTTGGCGCACCCGCATGAAAACGATCTGCCCTATTTCAATGACCCTAACTATGGCTGGCACGATTGGGAGGTTGATGGTTTTACGGGGCTGGAAATTTGGAACTATATGTCGTCGTTTAAGAGCCGATTAGCGGATGCGCTGAATGGAATGCGGTGGAAAAGTGGGATCAATGCGAATATAACGGCCGTTTCCCACGCCTTCAACCCCGAAAAAGTCATCACCGCCCCCGAACCCGCCACTCTCGCTCTGTGGGATGTGCTGCTAGGCA
>JAGQGA010000471.1 GCA_020432595.1 Anaerolineales bacterium
CGGCGAGTGGGAACACAGCGAATATTATTTTAACAAAGCCAACGTCGAGTCGCTGCGGACGATTTACGACCTCTACGAAAAAGAAGCCTACGCCTGTTTGGAAGCGGGGCTGGTGATTCCGGCGCACGATTACAACCTCAAATGTTCCCATCTGTTCAACGTGATGGACACGCGGGGGGCGGTGGGGGTGACGGAACGGGCGGGCTTTTTCCGGCGAATGCGAACGGTGGCCTACAAGGTGTCGGCGGCGTATGTGGCGCAGCGGCAGCAAATGGAGTATCCGCTGCTGGAAAATGGGGCGTGGCAAACGGCCGTTCCCGCCCTCACCCTCCCCGAACCCAGCCAAACCAGTTCGCCCAACAGCCACGAGCCATTTGTGCTGGAAATCGGCAGCGAAGAACTCCCCGCCGACGTGGTAGATGGGACGATTGAGCAGTTGCAAACGGCCGTTCCCACCCTCCTTGCCAATTTGCGCCTCGCCTATGATCGCGTGGAAATTCACGGCACACCCCGCCGCATGGCGGTGCTGGTGCATGGGCTGGCCGGGCAGCAGCCCGATTTGGAAACCGAGGTCAAGGGGCCACCCGCCGACCGCGCCTTTGACAAAGACGGCAACCCCACCAAAGCCGCCATCGGTTTTGCCCGCAGCCGAGGGCTGGACGTGGCCGATTTGCGCGTGGTGGAGGAAAAAGGGGGGCGGTACGTAACGGCCGTTATCCGCGAAGCCGGCCGCCCCGCCATCTCCGTTCTCGCCGAAGCCCTGGCCGACTTTATTGGCGGCATCAAATTTGAAAAAAGTATGCGTTGGAACCACACAAACGTGCCGTATAACCGGCCATTGCGCTGGCTGGTCGCCCTGTATGGCGGCGACGTGGTGCCATTTGCCTTTGCCGGGGTTGCCAGTGGCCGCATTAGCCGTGGCCTCCGCCCATACGACTCGCCCGACATCTCCATTGCCCATGCCAATGACTACGCCGCCCAAATGGCCGACAATGACATCGTGCTGAGCGTGGCGGCGCGGCGGGAGCAAATTGCGGCCGAGGCAGCAGCGTTGGCAGCGCAAAAAGGTGGCATCATCCCTAATGACCCCGGCTTGCTGGCCGAGGTGACAAATTTGGTAGAACGGCCGTTTCCCTTCCTCGGCCGCTTTGAAGAGCGCTTTTTGCAGCTACCCGCCGCCGTGCTGGTGGCCGTCATGCGCAAGCACCAGCGCTATTTCCCTGTTTACGCCGCCAATGGCTCGCTGCTCCCCTACTTCATCGCCGTGCGCAACGGCGATGAGCAGGGCATTGACATTGTAGCCGATGGCAACGAACACGTCATCCGCGCCCGCTTTGCCGATGCCGAATTTTTCTACAAGCAGGATGTCAAACGGCCGTTAGCCGATTTTGTCCCCGACCTCGACCTGCTGACCTTTGAGTCCAAGCTGGGTTCGATGCTGGACAAGACGCGGAGGCTGGAAAAGCTGGCTCCCACGCTGGCACAAATGATTGGGCTGGATGGGACAGAAACGGCCGTTGCCAGCCGCGCCGCCACCCTCGCCAAAGCCGACCTCGCCACGCAAATGGTGGTGGAGATGACCTCGCTGCAAGGGGTGATGGGCGGCCATTACGCCAGCCGCAATGGTGAACCCGCCGCCGTCGCCCAGGCCATTGCCGAACAGTACCAATCGGTAAGCAGCAGCCGCGCCGGGCTAGTGGTGGCCCTGGCCGACCGGCTGGACAGTCTGACCGGGCTGTTTGCCGCCGGGCTGGCTCCCAAAGGCTCCAACGACCCCTTTGCCCTGCGCCGCGCCGCCATTCAGGTGATTGAAAACCTGATTGGCAACCAAACCGGGTTTGACCTGACCGCCGGGCTGAAAGCCGCTGCCGCCCTGCTGCCCGTTGCCCTCACCAACGAGACGCTGACGGCACTGCAAAGCTTTGTCACCGGGCGGCTGGAAGTGATGCTGCGTGACCAGGGCCACCGGGCATCGGTGGTGAAGGCGGTGCTGGCGGAGCAGGCGAACGACCCATTTTTGGCAAGCCAAACGGCCGTTTCCCTCAGCCAAGCGATTGAAGCCGACGGGTGGGACGATATGCTCACCGCCTACGCCCGCTGCGTTCGCATCACCCGCAGCCTGCCGGAGCAACTGCCTCTGCGCCCAGCCGACTTTGCCGAACCGTCAGAGCAAGCACTAGTGGCGGCGTACCAACAGGCGGCGGCTAAAGCCGACGGCACGCTGCCAACGCTGGTTGCCACGCTGCGCGACCTGATGACCCCCATTAATACCTTTTTTGATGCGGTGTTGGTGATGGCAGAGGAAACGGCCGTTCGTGAAAACCGTCTCGCCCTCCTGCAACACATCGCCAACCTCGCCCAAGGCATTGCCGACCTGTCAGAGCTAGAAGGATTTTAAACCCAATAAATAGCAAACAATGCTACAATAGCTATATGAGTACAATTCGCATTCAAACACAATTGCCTTTTAAAGATTTGCTAAACAGTTTGCATCAATTGAGCGCGGAAGAGTTAACCCAGTTAACCGAACGGGCAGCAAAAATCAAAATGCAATCACAACAGCGACTGCTTCAAGAGCAACTTTTGTTACAAATGCAGGAACAGATTACTTACGATTGGTCAGAAACGCAGCAAGGTACTTACCAACACCTTATCGAAGCGGTAAAAAACTTTTCTCCCGAAAAACCTCGTCAGCTAGGGTTGCTTACTGGGCTTGTTAAGATACGCGACGACTTTGACGATCCTCTTCCAGAAACAGTAGAAGCCCTTTTTTGGGGCAACGACACGGACGATTTCGGTCTTAGCATTGAGCAAGCTTAACATCTATCATGAATCTACTGCTTGATACCCACATCTTTATCTGGGCATTTTCTGATGTTGCCCGCCTGCCATCCGCTGCTGCCAAAGCCTTACTTGACCCACAAAACAGCTTATTCCTCAGCACCGCCAGCAGTTGGGAAATGCAGGTTAAAGAACAGATTGGCAAATTGGTCTTATCTCCATCTGTTGAAATCTTTATAAAATCCCAGATGCTGCTTAATCAGATAAGACCTTTACCCATTAATAATGAGCATGTTTGGATACTCCGGCAGTTGCCATTGCATCATCGAGATCCGTTTGATCGGATGATTATCGCTCAAGCAATAACAGAAGGGTTGACAATTGTTACCCAAGACGCATTCTTTGCTTCTTATCCAGTAACCATATTGTAAGAGGTATATGGAAGTCCAATTTGCCGTTGCCAAAATTAACAAATATGCCACCAGCGAAAGCGGCGATACGCTGGAGATGGTGGAACGGCCGTTAGGCGGTCTCTCTTTGGTGCTGGTAGACGGGCAAAGCAGTGGCAAATCGGCCAAGCGAATTAGCAACATGGTGGCGCGAAAGGCGATGCAGCTTTTGGGCGAAGGCGTGCGTGATGGTTCTGCAGCCCGCGCCGCCCATGACTATCTCTATACCGCCCGCGACGGCAAAGTGAGTGCCACGCTCAATATTCTCTCCATTGATGCCCAAACCAAAACCTTTGTCATCTCGCGCAACAACGAAGCCCCGGTCATTGTCCACACCGCTGCCGAGGGCTTCTACCTGCTCAATGACCCAGCCCAGCGGGTCGGGTTCTATCAGCACACCAATCCCGTCATCACCGAAATTCCGGTGGTGGTCGGTACCGTGATTGTTGTTTTCACCGACGGGCTAAGCCATGCCGGGAGCTTAAGGGGGGGTGAAAGCTATGACCCCTATGCTGCGACCCAGCGTTTGCTGGCGCAAGGCGTCACCACGGCGCAGCAAATTGCGGATACTTTGTTAGAGGAAGCAGTAGCCAAGGATAACGGCCGTCCCTGCGATGATATTAGCGTTTTAGTTGTCTCGGTTCACCCCAAAGAGGGAGATGAAGTGCGGCGGCTGGGCGGTCGTATTCCTTTTCAATGATCATGAACACAGCACCTTCACTACGCATCGCCATTGTTGGTCCCTGTTCGGCGGGGAAAAGCACGTTGGTTTCAGCACTACGCGAAGCAGGGTATGATGCCCGCCACGTGGCTCAGGAGCATTCGTATGTTCCCGCTATGTGGCAGCGCGTTGGCAGGCCCGACTTGCTTATCTATCTCGACCTGTCCTACGCCACAGCCCGTGCCCGCCGCCCCTATATTGATGGTGGACCACAGCGCCTGGCCGAGCAGCACCGGAGGCTGGCCCATGCCCGCAAGCATTGCAATTTATATGTCAACACAAATGCCCTGACTCCCCAGCAGGTGCAAGAACAAGTGCTACATTTTTTACGGCACCGCCATTTATCGCCGACCGCCAAACCAGCGTCCCAAACCCAGCAGGTCAGAGCCAAGCTTGCGTTTGATTACTGATTCCACTTCGTGGGCAGCCGGAAAATCGGGGCGTAAGCTGAGTGCCTTATCGTTGCAGCTTTTGGCGTTTTTGTAATCTCCGTTGTCCAGATAAGCAAGGCTCAGGCTGTGCCACAGCCAGGCATTCTCATTGTCAAAGTGGGTGGCTTCACGGTACACGTCAATGGCTTCGTCTAGCTGGCCGAATTCA
>JAGQGA010000472.1 GCA_020432595.1 Anaerolineales bacterium
TTGGGGACGTTCAATATTCGCGTCAACGCCATTTGCCCTGGCTCAATCAACAACCCGCGCATGGATGGGGTGATTGAACGGGAATCGGTGGCGCGGGGCATACCGCAAGCCACCATTCGGCAAAATTATCTGAACCAGGTTTCGATGCAAACTTTTATTGATCCAGAAGAGATCGCCAGTATGACGCTGTTTATCTGTTCTGATGCCGGCCGCCACATTTCCGGGCAGGCGTTGTGTGTGGATGGGCATACGGAAACGATGCGGTCGTAAAACAAAAAGAGATTGGGGGATTTGAAGATTGGAGATTAGAAATTGGAGATTCAAAATCTCTAATCTCCAATCTCCAATCCCCATTTACCATAACAGGAGGAGTAACAATGGAATACGATTATATTGTGATTGGCGCGGGGTCGGCGGGTTGTGCCGTAGCCGGCCGACTTTCTGAGCGGGCTGACCTGCGGGTGCTGCTGCTGGAAGCGGGAGGGCCAGATGAGGATCAAAACATCCATGTGCCGGTGGCTTTCCCGTTTATGTTCCAAACGGCCGTTGATTGGGCCTATATGACAGAACCGCAAAAGCATTGTAACGGCCGTTCCGACTACATGCCGCGTGGCAAAATGTTCGGCGGCTCCAGCTCCATCAACGCCATGATCTACCAGCGCGGCAACCCGGCCAATTATGATGCCTGGGCAGCGTTGGGCAACGAAGGCTGGGCGTGGGACGACGTGCTGCCTTATTTCAAAAAGGCGGAAAACCAAGAGCGGGGCGAATCGGAACATCACGGCGTAGGTGGCCCGATCAACGTGGCCGATTTGCGTGACCCTAACCCGCTGTCGCGGGCTTTTGTGCAGGCGACGGCGGAGCAAGGGCTGCCGCAAAATGAGGATTTTAATGGGGAGACGCAAGTTGGTTTTGGGCTGTACCAAGTGACGCAGAAGAACGGGCTGCGCCACAGTGCGGCGGTTGGTTATTTGCATCCGGCGTTGGGGAGGGAGAATTTAACGGCCGTTCCCTTCGCCCAAGTCCAGCACCTCACCTTCGATGGCACCCGCTGCACCGGCGTGGTTTATCGCAAAGACGGAGCCGACCACACGGCCACCGTCGCCAAGGAGGTCATCCTCTGCACCGGAGCCATCAACTCACCCCAGTTGCTCATGCTTTCCGGCATTGGCCCCCGCGAAACGCTGGAACAATTGGGCATCGAGGTCATCATGGACTTGCCCGGCGTGGGGCAAAATTTGCAAGACCACTTCATGGCCCCCGTTGCCTACCATGTCCACGAACCAATTACCCTCGCCGCCGCCACTAGCGAAGCCGAGCTTGTTAAATTCCAAAGCGAAGGCAAGGGTATGCTCACCTCCAACGTCGGTGAAGCCGGTGGCTTCCTTAAGCTATTGCCCGATGCTGCCGCCCCTGAGCTACAGTTCCACTTTGCCCCCAGTTGGTTTATTCTGCATGGGGGCGGCAACCCCGAAGGCCATGGCCTAACGCTGGCTCCCGGCATCGTTGGCACCAAAAGCGTTGGCTACCTAACTCTGCGCTCGGCAGACCCCAACGATGCGCCCATCATTGACCCCAACTACCTGGCCGACCCACATGACCTAGCGGTAATTGTGGAAGGGGTCAAAATCGCCCGCAAAATCATCAACTCCCCTGCCTTCAATGCTTATCGCGGTGAAGAATATTTGCCGGGTGCGGCTGTGCAGACGGATGAAGAGCTTGCCGAATTTGTGCGTAACTGGGCGCAAAACATTTATCATCCTGTCGGCACCTGCAAAATGGGCAATGATCCAATGGCGGTGGTGAACGACCGCCTGCAAGTTCACGGCGTGCAGGGGCTGCGCGTGGCCGATGCTTCGATTATGCCCTTTATCATCAACGCCAACACCAATATCCCGTGCATTATGATTGGCGAAAAGTGTGCTGATTTGGTGCTGGCGGGATAAAAAGCAGGGGGGCAGAGGAGCAGAGGAGCAGGAGAGAATCACCTTTGCACCTCCGCTCCCTTACTCCCCTGCCCTATTTTATATCAAGGAAAAAATAGATGCGTAAAAATTTAGTGATGACCATTACAGGTAATGATCGGGTAGGGCTTGTGGAAGAGGTCACCCGATTGATTTTGCAATATCATGGCAACATAGATTCCAGTCGCGCTATGCGGTTGGGCGGCGAGTTTGCTATGCTGGCACTGATTTCCATGCCGGCCGACCAGTTTGAGCCATTGCGCGAAGGGGTGCGGGCACTGCGTAATCAGGGGTACAAAGTGACCACGCGGGAAACGGAACGAGGGCATTCGAGCCGCTACGCTGGCTGGCTACCCTATCTTGTCACGGTCAATGGTGCCGACCACGAAGGCATCATTCATGAAATTACCCAGCATTTAGCCGACCACGGTGTTAACATTGAAACGATGGACACGGGCATGGTACCTGCACCCATGAGCGGTACGCCACTGTTCACCATGACGGCCGTTGTCGTTGCCCCGCCAGAGCTAAGCTACCACGCTCTACGCGAAGAGCTGGAAGACGTTGGCGATAGCTTGAACGTAGATACGGAAGTCACGCCGTATCGCGGGTAGGCCAGATGACCCAAACGGCCGATATTGTCATCTGTGGCGCGGGCAGCATTGGCATTGCTGTGGCCTATTACCTGGCGCAGCGGGGCGGGGGTGATGTTGTGCTGGTGGATAAACATCCGCCGCTGAGCCAAACCAGCGCTAAATCGGGTGAAAATTACCGCAACTGGTGGCCGCAGCCAGAGATGTGCCACCTGATGAACCGCAGCATTGACCTATTGGAAGGGCTGGCGCGGGAATCGGACAATGTGTTTAGCCTGACGCGGCGGGGGTATGTGTATGCAACGATGGATAAAACGGCCGTTTTGTCCCGCCTTCTTCCCCTCTACCAGCAGCTACCCGTTGGCGAAATCCGCCTGCACACCGGCAGCGACACGGCCAACTACGCTCCCATCAGCCCCAACTGGCAAGGGCAGCCAGACGGAGCCGACATCTTGCTCGACCGCGACCTGATTCGGCGCACCTTCCCCCATTTTGCCGATGACGTAGCGGCGGTGGTTCACGCCCGGCGCGGCGGCGATTTGAGCGCCCAACAGTTGGGGATGTATTTGCTGAAGCAGGCCAAACG
Source organism: Anaerolineales bacterium (assembly GCA_020432595.1). The sequence goes on from JAGQGA010000472.1 coordinate 3,144, forward strand.
GTGGGGCGTGGTGGAACTGCGCGGCGAGGTGGTGGGGTTTGAACGGGATGCGGGGGGAATAACGGCCGTTTGCGTCCAAACCGCCACCGGGCAGCAAACCATCCACACCCGCACCTTTGTCAATGCGGCCGGCCCCTTTGCCCCCCACATCAACACCCTGCTCGGCGTTGACTTGCCCATTGCCAACGTCTTCCAGCAAAAAGTCGCCTTCGACGACCCGCTGCGCGTCATCCCTCGCACCGCCCCCTTCACCATCTTTGAAGACAGCCAAACGCTGCCCTGGCGCGATGATGAATGGGAACTGTTGCAAGCTGAACCAGACTATCAATGGCTGCTAGGCGATTTTCCCGGTGGGCTGCACATCAAGGCCGATGGGGGCGAAAACGGAAGCTGGATTAAGCTGGGGTGGGCGTTTAACCAAACGGCGGAAGAACCTGTTTGGAAGCGGCAGCGTTTGCCGGAATTTTTGGACATTGTACTGCACGGGGCATCGCGGCTGGTGCCAGGGCTGGCAGCTTATTTTGATAACGTGTCTAAACCCGTTGCCCACTACGGCGGCTACTACAGTAAAACCCCGGAAAACCTGCCTCTTATCGGCTCATTAGGCGTGGATGGGGCGTATATTTGCGGCGCGTTTGCCGGTTTTGGCACGATGGCAAGCTGTGCTGCCGGCGATTTGCTGGCCGATTGGGTATGTGGCAACACGCTGCCTGCATACGCTGCCGCCTTTGCCCCAGCGCGGTATCAAGACCCGGCGTATATGGCGGGGTTGGCAGGGTTGGAGAAAGCGGGGGAACTGTAAGAACATTGGATCACGTCTGCCGCTGCCGCCGCTTTTCCGCCAGCCGCGCAGCCAGCGTACCGGCTGGTGGTTCAACAGGTTCATCCGTGGCGGTTGTGGTATCTGGCTGGAAAACGGCCGTTTTCTCCCTCTCCCCCACCACCTCCACCTCACCCTGCTCCGGCACACGCTCCCGCTCCGTTGGCAAAGCCGTGGCCCGCTGCTTGGCGACAAACAATTGTGACAGTTGCGCCGAACGAGCCGGTTCTATAATCGGTTCACGCTGGGGCAAACGGCCAAATATCCACTTTATCAACCGCTCCCAATCCCGCCATGTCAGCACCAGCCGCCGCACGCCAATGTCCAGCGGCAGCAGCAGCACTGTCAGCAGCGTTAGCCACGGCCAAATGGGGCGGGTGGCTGGTTCGCTGGGCAGGTTGTGGGCAAAAACGGCCGTTTCTTCCCCCACCTTCAACCCCCGTCCCCCCGTCACCTGCGCCAACTGCTGCAACAGCGGTTCGTTTGTCGCCAAATTGCGATACTCCGGCGAATATCCCAGCACCCAGCCCAACGTCTGCCCCACCGTCGTTCCGTTTTCCGCCTGCCCGGCCACCCGA
>JAGQGA010000473.1 GCA_020432595.1 Anaerolineales bacterium
TTGCCCCCCGGCACGGCCGTTTGGCTGGAGCTGGATGAGCAGACGGGGGAACGGGATATTTACGGCCGTTTATTAGCACATCTGTGGGTTGAAGTAAACGGACAAAAGCACCTATTCAACCTCGACCTCCTCAACCTTGGTTATGCCACCCATAACGACTACGGCAACCCCAGCCGCTATAATGACCTTTACGCCGCCACCGCTGCGGTCGCCCAGCAAGCAGGCGCAGGTCTCTGGTCAGCCTGCCCACAGGAATAATACCTATGCGAAGCCCATCTTTCCTGAAACTCCCCATCATCATCCTCACCTTCATCCTCTCCCCCTCTCCCCTGCTCTCCCTACACCGCCCCACTGCTCATCAGCTACGGCTACGCCCAATATCCGTCAGCCCACACCATCGCCCTAACGGCCGTTTTCAACCCCGACGATCTTATTATTGACCGCACCTTCTACATGGTAAACGGCCGTTCCTGGCTCACCGACATCATCTCCGGCGATGCTACCTGCCCAGAACAAATCCAAACATTTCTGGACTACACGCTTACCACGCTAAATACAGGCAACCCACCGTTTCTCTATACGCAGGGTCACGACCTTGCGGCCTACACCGACTTTCTGCGCCGAGCGCACCAGCTATGTAGTGAGCAGGCGATGCAGCAAACCGGCTGTCGTTTACATACCGCTTATCTACCTTTTCTTCACAAGCCGTAACTAAGCCTATCTCTCACCACGCACCAGCTTGACATAATTAGAGTGCGTTCAGAGCCTTTCTAAGGGCTGCTCCCCCCACCCCACTCTGCCCCCAAACCCGTAACGCCAAAATCTTGCAAAATGAAGTCAATTGAGCTAATATTGAACTCAATCTGACTTCAAAATAACTTCAATTGAAGTCAAAAACAAAAGAGGACGGTGTGATGACAAGAATTATTGCTATTGCCAACAACAAAGGGGGAGTGGCCAAAACAACAACGGCTGGGAATCTTGCCTATGGGCTTTCGCGCAAGCTCCTCACAGAACAGGGTGGGGGGGGAAAGGTGCTGATCATCGACCTCGACACACAGGGCAATCAGGCTGATTTCTTTGGCGTTCGCAACCGTATCTTTCATCCAACCCACAACCCCGACGGTGCTTGTCTGAGCAACCTTATTAGCAACCCTAACTGCCAAGCCCGCGAGTTTATTATTAGCGTTGACCGCCAAAACGATGGCCTAGAGCGACCCAACCTCTTCCTAATCCCGGCCACCCGCGAGCTGGGCTATGCAGTTGAAAACATTGCTGCACTTGATTCAATTAGTGATTATCAGGCATCTATCAGCCGTGGCCGCCACCAGCTTCAAGTAGCCAAGCAGCTTGACACGCTGCTTTCCAATCGGCTGCAACGGATCGCCCACAATTTTGACTTCATCATCATTGACTGCCCACCAAACTTAGATGCACTAAAAACGGCCGTTTATGAATTCGCCGACGAGGTCATTGTTCCCGTCAAGACAGATCGCCTCAGTGCCATCGGCGCTCAACAGCACACTGACGACATCATTGAAATGATTAAGGCACATCGCCTCAAGATCAAGATATCCTACATCCTGCCCACAATGATGCGTAAACGCCAAACACTTGCCGAGCAAACTGTCGAAGCACTCCAGCACCGTTATGGGAATAATCGCGTTGCAACGCCCATTCCCGAGAGTGTCTATATCAAAGAAGGCCCCGCCGTGGGTGGCCTTACGCTTTTTGAATATGCACCGCTTTCCGAACCCGCCGTGGCCTATGCCGACCTTGTGGAGCGCATTTATCATGGCTAAAAAACAATTTACAACCCCAGACAATCTTGTTAACAACTTGGACGACCTCAATGCAACTGTACCACGGCCAGCAGCCACCCCACGCCGAGGGCGAAAGACATTTGTAGAAGAGAGTATCCAGCCCAGCGCCCGCGACATCGCCCTAGTAACAGATGACCGCTCAATGGCTGGTCAATACAAGCGCAAGCAAATTCTCATCCCACCGGCTCAACTCAACTACATTCGTGATAAAGCCCAAGATCTGGGGCTTAGTCAGGCGGCACTTTTTCGCTGGCTGCTCGATTATGGGCTTATGGCGATTGACCAGGGTGTCTTTCCCGAAGTCGAAGTAGTGGAAGTCCGGGGGGAAGCACGCAAATATCATTGGACTAGCCAGTAGGCTGTGTCTGAAAAGGCCTTTGCCGCAAAGGGGCTAAGTGATGGAAAACTCAGCAGAGGTAGTCAGCCAAAAAGAGATTGATTTTTATGGTGATGAGGTAACGGCCGTTCGGCTTGAAGACGGCCAAGTCTATGCCAGCCTGCGCCATATGTGTGATGCACTTGAACTAAACGCCCGTGGTCAACGGCAGCGCATTGACCGCAGCGACGTTCTTTCAGCGGGTCTTATGGTGTGTGTAACGCACACCATAAAAGGGGAACGCTCAACAATCGTCCTCCGCGCCGATCTTGTGCCCCTGTGGCTGGCCGGTATCACCACCAAACGGCTGGCAACGGACAAGCGGGACAAGCTGATTCGCTTTCAAAAAGAAGCCGCCAAGGTGCTTTGGGAAGCATTCCAAGACGGCCGCTTAACGAGTTCCGATGAAATTGATATGGATGCCCTCGCCGACGCGGGCAATGCATCAGCCCAGGCTTATGTAATGGCCCGGGCCATCATGCGCCTGTCTTACCAGCAGGTGGCTATGGAGCAAAAGCTCCAATCCTACCAGCAGCACACCGACGGCCGTTTAGACGCGCTCGAAACGGCCGTTAACCAGCTCACAGCCCCTGGCCGCTACATCACCGATGCCCAAGCCAGCCAGCTTAGCCAGGCCGTTAAAGCCGTGGCCATGCTGCTGAGCAAGCAAACCCGCCGCAATGAATATGGTGGGGTTTATGGCGAGCTATACCGCCGCTACAACATCACCAGCTACAAAGCACTCGCCAGCAACCAGTTCAACGACGCAATGAACTGGCTAAACGACTGGCGCGAAAATCTTGAGACCAACTCCTTCTAACAAGTAAGAGCCGCATCAGCCCAATCTTTTCGCATAGTAGTTTGACGCAAAATCCACGTCGCCTAGCAGGGGAGGGGACTTGCCGTTTCTCTTTCCGCCTCACCCAGCTCCAGCCAAAGGCCAGGGAAGAAAACGGCCGTTTCCTCTATTCTCCAGCCACAAATACAACCCGCAAAATAGCCCGCCGCCCAACCCATCTACACCCCCAAGGCGATTCTTGGGGGAGTCAGGCCCCCTTCTTCCTCATCCACCCCTTCCGGCACCAAAGTTTCGATCGCAAGGGCGATTCTTGGGGAGTTCAGGCGCAAACATCGCCACCACGTCGTCCGAGTCGCCGCTGTTTCAATCGCAAGGGCGATTCTTGGGGGGTTCAGGCTGCGCCCACCTGTATCTCGATGCCGGGATCCATCTTGTTTCAATCGCAAGGGCGATTCTTGGGGGGTTCAGGCAGGAAAACCTCGTTTCCTTTACCCAAACCATTTCTGTTTCAATCGCAAGGGCGATTCTTGGGGGGTTCAGGCCGAGCAAACGGCCGCGCCCCCACCGCATAGGTGCCGGTTTCAATCGCAAGGGCGATTCTTGGGGGGTTCAGGCACAGGAGAATAACCATTATGGCGGTAGCCAAAGAAGTTTCAATCGCAAGGGCGATTCTTGGGGGGTTCAGGCTTAGCTGCTATCGTGGCTGATACGAATGAACTGCAGTTTCAATCGCAAGGGCGATTCTTGGGGGGTTCAGGCGGCGACTGGGCGGTTTGCCCTCCCACTGGTTGAGGGTGGTTTCAATCGCAAGGGCGATTCTTGGGGGGTTCAGGCAGCCCCCGTCATGGGGGCTTTTTTGTTGCCAGCTTGTTTCAATCGCAAGGGCGATTCTTGGGGGGTTCAGGCGTCTTCGCTTGGGGAGCAAACGTTGAGAATATTTTCGTTTCAATCGCAAGGGCGATTCTTGGGGGGTTCAGGCAGCCGATATGCCAGCCAAAATTGACGCTTTTGCCGTTTCAATCGCAAGGGCGATTCTTGGGGGGTTCAGGCTTTGGAATTTTTTTTACCAAATCGTCAAAATCCAGTTTCAATCGCAAGGGCGATTCTTGGGGGGTTCAGGCAATGGTGGCTCTCATAATTTGCCACACCTTATCCAAGTTTCAATCGCAAGGGCGATTCTTGGGGGGTTCAGGCATCTCCGAGGTTGCGTGGCATTTTGGCTCTATAGATGTTTCAATCGCAAGGGCGATTCTTGGGGGGTTCAGGCGCCGAGACAGGGGGAGAATCGGCCGGCATCAAAGAGTTTCAATCGCAAGGGCGATTCTTGGGGGGTTCAGGCGAAGCAGGGGGAAGGGGAACAGGCTGGAGAGCATCCAGTTTCAATCGCAAGGGCGATTCTTGGGGGGTTCAGGCCCGCGTCTCTGGCTACGTATACCAGCGTCTTACCAGTTTCAATCGCAAGGGGAGGGTTTTAGTAAACATAAAATTGTGAGCGTTAAACGCTCAATATTAACAGTCAAACGCTCAACATTACCCAGCA
>JAGQGA010000474.1 GCA_020432595.1 Anaerolineales bacterium
TAAACTAACATCGTATACAGGTACAGTTTTTCAAGGAATTATGCAAAGTTTACAAGCGTTACAACCCTTCTTGCTACTTTTGGCTATTTTTAGCTTCCTCACACTTGGGTCAAAACAGTTAGGGCAATCGCTGTCTCGCTATCGCCTGCCTCTAATTAGCGGGTATTTAATCGCAGGGGTCATTGTTGGTCCTTTTATTTTCAACTTGGTAACAGCCAAAGAGGTCGCTCAGTTACGCTTTATTGATGACATCTCTTTGGCCGTCATCGCCTTTAGCGGTGGCAATGAACTGTTTCTCAAAGACGTGCGTGGACGGTTGGCAGGGATTATGCTGATCTCGTTGGGGCGAGCCATCGGCATTGGCGTGGCCGTTTTCTACGGCTTGCTGTTTTTAGCCAACAACATTCCATTTATGCAGGTGTTGCCAGCGAATGAGCGTCTAGCAGTGGCTGTGGCAGCCATTGCAATCATTGCTTCCCTCTCGCCTTCTTCAACCATTGCCCTCATTAGCGAGCTACGAGCAAAAGGGCCAATGACAAAAACGGCCGTTGGTGTAACCGTTGTAACCGAAGTTTTGGTTATTGTCGGTTTTGCTGTCAGCGTTTCCATTGCCAACCTCCTGCGGGCGAATACGGGGTTTGATTTAAGCACCCTTTTGCTATTAGGCGAGGAATTAGCCGCTTCGCTGCTCCTCGGTTATTTGTCTGGTCTGCTGCTTGGCTTTATTTTACGGTTGCGGCTGTTTAGTTGGTTAAAAATTGGGCTAATTTTGGCATTGGGCTACAGCATTTTTGCCTTTGTAGAGGTGGAGCGGGTGTGGAGTGGTGTTTATCTCCATCATGAGCTGCATTTGGAATCGCTGCTTATTTGTTTGGTAGCCAGCTTTTGGGTCACTAACTTTACCGTTTATCGTATTGAGCTGATGCATTTGCTGGAAGAGGCAAGCCCCTATGTTTTTTTGGCATTTTTTACGCTAACAGGGGCTTCGCTGGCGTTGGATACGTTAACGGCCGTTTGGCTCGTTGCCGTCATCATGGTCATTATCCGTCTAGTCGGGCTGACGGCAGGTTCCTTTTTGGGTGGGTTGCTGGCACGTGAACCCCTGCGCCGCAACAGCGTTAGCTGGATGATCTATATCACCCAAGCTGGCGTTGGGCTGGGGTTGGCAAAAAACCTGGAAAGCCTGTTCCCAGAGTGGGGAGTCGAACTAGCCTCCATGCTCATCGGCGTGATCGTACTCAATCAGTTTATCGGCCCGCCTTTGTTTAAGCTGGCAATGGAGCGATTGGGGGAGACACATACCAAAGCCAAACCAGAAGTATTTGATGGTACCCGAGATGTCATGATTATGGGCATTGAGGATCAATCCTTGGCTCTTGCTCAAAGTCTTGTTAGCCACAATTGGCACGTCAAAGTAGTGGGTATGGAGGAAAGCGAACGAATTGATGCCTTGGAAGAAGAAGTGCCATACGTCCACACCATTGACGTACTCATCCCTCGTGCCTTACGTCGGCTAGGGTTAAATAAGGTAGATGTGCTGCTTTGTATGTTTAATGACGACGAGCTGAACTATCGAACGTGTGAAATTGCCTATGAACATTTTGGGACACCACAGATTATAGTCCGGCTCAATACGTTTACCCCGGACAATATACAGCGGTTTAAGGATTTGGGCGTTCGCATTATTAACCCCCAAACAGCCATGCTCAATTTGCTCAACCAATTTGTGCGCTCCCCGGCCACCACGTCGCTCTTGTTGGGCGAAGAAGCAAACCAGCAAATTGAAGATGTTATTATCTCAAACCGCGAAATGGCCGGTGTGCCGCTGCGTGATTTGCGTCTGCCAACCGATGTACTCGTTTTATCTATACGCCGATCTGGGCATTTACTGGTTACGCACGGTTATTCGCAGCTAGAGCGAAATGATATTGTTTCTGTTATGGGGTCACCAGAAGGGCTAGCCAAGGTGCGGGCTCTGTTATCCTGAGCAACGCTCACAAACTGTTTAACTGGCATTCAGCTTATATTTAGAAAAAGACGCTATTCTTTTTTATAGAAGTCGCCAAAAAAGAGCGCCGCTGTGGTTTTCCCTCCTGTCCGCAGCGGCGCTCTTTTTTTCTAATGCAAAATTATGGGTAAGAAAATTGTGTTTGTCGCCTCATCATCTTCAACGATAACGGTAATACTACCCGCCACCAGATCCTTGTGAGTTGGTGCGGCACCGTTTAGCAAGTGTGTAAGATGATAAACTTGGAGACCTTCAATTTGGGTGTCATTAACGGCCGTTATGGTAACCGTTTGCGGCTGGCTCCAATTATCCCGACTAAACTGTAAGGCAGGTGTGCTAACCAAAACGTCCTCATTCGGTTCAATCGCTACCGTAACATCTGACGAAGGTTGATAATTCAGCACAACCTCATAGCTTACAGACTCTCTCCCCTCGGCTACCATCACCGATTCTGGCGAAAATTTTGCCAGCGCAGCATCAAAAGCCCACAGTTCAACATGATCAGCTGTACTTTCAGCCGCAAAAAAGAGCAAATTATCTGTTAATGTGAATTGGTTTGGATAAGACCCATCCAAGCCAGGATTCAAATCGCCAAGCATAACCGTTCCTTCCAACGTCCCATCGCTTCGCCATAATTCATGTCCGTAATCATCCGAAGGAGCGCTGAAAAACAACAGGCCATTCACTTCTTTAAGGACACCAAGCCCATCGCCAATAGAGCCAGGCGCATCAAACCCCTTCACCAACTGTATGCCTTCGACCGTACCATCGCTTATCCATAATTCAACCCTGCCTTGCTTGTCTGCAACCTCAAAAAACAAATACTCCTTGATAGACGCCAGCGAAACATAAGCATTAGGAATCTCAGGTGGGCTAATTTGTTTGACGAAGGTTGTTCCTGCGGCTGAGCCATCACTTTGCCAAAGCTCCTTACCGTCCTGGTTATTGCTGTGAACAAAAAACAGTGTGTCTTCTGCAGCCGTTAACTCTGTCAAATTGGAATCTTCATGCGTCTTAAATGCTTTGACAAGCACGGTTCCAGCTTCGGTGCCATCACTTTTCCATAATTCTCGGCCTTCCGCGCTACTATTGGCGGTGAAGAATAGTGTGTCATTGACGTTGGTCAAAAATGCTGGATTAATCATGCTCGTGTTGGCACTTTGCACCAGAACCGTACCGGCTTCGGTACCGTCGCTTTTCCATAGCTGCCTATATGGAACAGACCCAGCATAGGCGGTAAAAAACAGAGTGTTGCCAACAACCATTAAATTTTGGGGATCGGAGTTACCTGCCTGAATATCTTTGACAAGCACCGTTCCTTCTGGTGTGCCATCGCTTCGCCATAGCTCTGCGCCCGTTTGTGCTGTAAAAGCATTAAAAAAGAGTTCGTCGTTGAACTGGGTCAAACCGTAAATGGTTGATTCTAAGCTGCCGTCAAAGTTTTTAATCAGGTAGCTGCTTGCGGGTGTCCCGGCGCTTTGCCACAAGCCGCGCTGCCCTGTCTCATCCACTGCCGTATAGAACAGCGTACCATTGAAGTTTGTTAGTTCAAGAGGGAAACGCCCAGATTGTGAGCCGGATAAAGTTGACGGCTGCCAGCCGTTAAGTGAAGCTCCCCCAGCAATAGGGTACGTGCCAGCATCACTCCCATCGCTTCGCCACAATTGCTCTCCGCTGGCAAAAAAAAGGATGCCATTAACGTTAGTCAGATCATCAAGAGGATATACATCTTTGACTGAATAAGGTTGCGGTAGCTCATCAACAGTAAATGCTCGGGCTGCAGTATTGATGTTCCACAAGAGAAAGAGGGATAGGGTACCCAAGATAAACGGCCGTTTAACGCGATAATATGTCATTGCAAACTCTCCTAAACTATACACAAAAGTTTTTAGCATTAGAAACTTCTATATTTAAGTATAGCATAAGGAAACGGCCGTTCCGCGCAAAAAAACCTGCAATTGGCAGATTCCGCAATGTTTGCCCCGCTGCCAACTGGTGCAAACGCTCCCGTTCACCGAAGGTATCATCGGCATTCACCAATGTTATGACTACCGGCAATCCCTGTGTCTTTTTCCACAAGCGCACGGTTGCCATCAACCCGGCATAACCTGCGCCAATTGTCACAATTTTTTGTTGTTACATTTTGCACCTCACATTTGTTCGTTCTGTGAAATAAGACAAATGTGGGGGTGCGTTTGTGACACGGGCAGGAAATTTGGGCAATTTTCCCAATTTCTTGACAAAGGTTTTGGAATTTGCTAGATTACTAACACGATTTAGTAACACGATTCAGTAAACGACGTTAGCGAATGATGGCAAGCAAAACCAAACAAAAGAAACGGCCGTCTATGCAAGATGTTGCCGATTTGGCAGGTGTCTCGCGTACCACCGTTTCCTTTGTCCTCAACAAAGTTGAATCAGCCAATATCCCCACCGACACACAAGACCGGGTGCTTGCCGCCGCCAAAGAGTTAAACTATCGTCGCAATGCGTTAGCCAGCGGGCTGCGCTCGCAAAAAACCCACAC
>JAGQGA010000475.1 GCA_020432595.1 Anaerolineales bacterium
AGTTCGGCCGGGGTTTTATCCTTGCGCTTGGCGATGGAGCGGCTGTTCCACCGCTCGCGGTCAAAATCTTCCGGCACGCCCCCCTTGCCGCTTTGAATGTTCATCATCAGCCCGGTCATCCCCCATTCCGAATCGGCCAGATGGCGCACCACATCGCTGACGTTCCAGGGGTCGGTGGACTCGTCGGTAAAAACGGCCGTTTCCCACCCCGCCTCGTCCAACCCCGCCACATACGCCAAAAAGTCTGCACGAACGGCCGTTAACTTCCCCCAAATCCCCTCTTTCTTCTCACTCATCGTCTATCTCCAGAAAAATGGGACACGGACGAACACGGACGAACACGGACAAAAATCCGCGTTTGTCTGCGTTTGTCCGCGTCCCATTTCTTTTATTCTGTCGTCATTTCAAACTGCAGCTTCCCCTCTTGCTCATCCACCACAATCCGCGTATTGCCGTTGCCACGCTTTTGCGTCAGCAAAAAGTCCGCCAGCGGTTCGCGCAGGTGGCGGCTGATGATGCGGCGCAGCGGACGCGCCCCAAATTCCGGCTGGTCGTTTTGCGCCAGCAGCCAATCCTTCGCCGCCCGCGTCAGATCCAGGGTCATGTTTTGCTGTGCCGCCAGCTTCACCTCTTTCTTCAGCATCAGGTCCAGAATGAGCGAAAGCTGTTCGGCCGTAAGCTGGTGGAAGAGGATGATCTCGTCAAGCCGGTTGATAAATTCGGGGCGGAAAAAGCGGTGGACTTCCGCCAGCACCAACTCCCGTTCTTCACTGCCAATGACAGGCAGCAGCATGTAACGCGCCCCCAAATTGCTGGTCATGATGATGACCGTCTCGCTAAAGGTGGTTAGCCGCCCCTGCCCGTCGGTCAGCCGCCCTTCATCCATCACCTGCAGCAGCACATCCAAAACGCGGGGGTGGGCTTTTTCCACTTCGTCAAAGAGGACAACGGTATACGGCCGTTCGCGCACAAAATCCGTTAGCTGGCCGCCCCCTTCAAACCCCACATAGCCGGGCGGCGCACCGATGAGCCGGTTGACGCTGGCCTCCTCCTGATATTCGCTCATGTCCAGCACCAGCATTGCGTCCTCGGTGCCAAACATAAATTCGGCCAATGCTTTAGCCAATTCTGACTTGCCCACGCCGCTGGGGCCGAGGAAAAGGAAGGAGCCAATCGGCTTTTTGGCATCGCGTAGACCCACGCGGGCCGTTTTGACGGCGCGGCTGACGGCCAAAATCGCCTCTTCCTGGCCGATGATGCGCTGGTGAAGCTGCTCGACCATGTTGGCATATTTGCCCATCTCGTCTTCGCTGAGCTTGGTGATGGGGATTTTGGTCATCTGGCTGGCGGCCACCATCACATCGCCGCTGTCTAAACGGCCGTCTGGTGGTACCTCCGGCAGCGTGTCCAAATGCCCCTCGGTGATCATATGCACCAGGGCGCTGGCGCGGTCGGCCAACTGGATGGCGGCGGCGGGCATGGCGATGGTTTTGATGTATTGGCTGGCAAGCTGAACGGCCGTTGACAGCGCCTCTCGCGTCACCACCAACTCATACTCCTGTTCCAGCCGCTGCCGGTGAAAATTCAAAATCGATTCCGACTCGTCCTTGGTGGCGGCCGGCACGTCTAGCCGATTGCTATGCTCCCGAATTAATTGCACCTGGCTCAGCAGGTCATAATCGGCGTTGGTGGTAGTACCGATGATAATTTGCTCACTGCCCAGCATCGCCTTGCGTAAATCGTTGTTGACCTGTTCCGGGAACGGGCTGCGAAGGCGGTCGTTAAAAAAGCGGCGAATATCGGGAACCAGCAAAATGCCGCCGCTGGCGCGACGCAGCCCCACGCGCAGCGCCGCCAATGGGTTGTCCAACAGCGCCGTTTCGTTGATTTGCACCAGCGAACGCAACCCTTTTGGCCCTTTGCCCTCGGCCAGAAGCTGCGCCAAACTGTAAGCGAGGGTGCGCTTGCCAGCCCCCTCCGGCCCCACCAGAATCACGTTGCGCTTTTGCGAGAGCGACAGCAAGCTAACAAGGTCGCGCAGCAAATGGTCGCGCTGGTAGTAAGCGGGGCTGTCCCCTTTTTTGGCTTCTTCCATGTAGTCGTGGATGATGGGGGTGCCGTCTTGAGCCATGTCGCCAAGCAAGGCAGTGACGGCGGCGGGCGTAATGCCAAGACGCTGCAACACGCCGGAAGTGGTGACGGTTTGCTGCGCCATTGCCGCCAATACGTGGCCGCTGTGGACTTTTAGCTCATCCCGCGTTTTGGCAATGGTTAGCCCTTCGTCAATGACGACCAGCGTCTCATCGGCCAGCGGCACGTCCTTACCAAAGTCGTCGGTGAAGTTGAACTGGGCATCTTTGCCGGGGGCATTTTGCGCCATCATCTCCACCCGCCGCGTTAAATCATCAAAGTCAAAGCCGCGCTGCTGCTGCAATTGGCGCAAAATTTGGTGCGCCACGCACTCTTTATCGTCGAGAAAGACGCGCAAGATAAGCTGCGGCGTGAGCAAGGCTTGGCGGTATGCTTTTCGTTTATCGGCGGCTGTGGTCATCAGCCGCGCTAGTTCTGGTGTCGGTATATTTGGATTGAGTGTACCCATGTGGGTAATGGTACAACGGCCGTTTCTCTTTGCCAACCAGTAACGAAGAGAATTCAATCAGTCCCTGTTTAACGCCTATGCAAAAGCGGGCTGTAAACGTTGATGTCCATAGGTGGAGACTGCTGGGGATTGCAGCATTAGATCCTCAACTGCTACCCCTTGCCGAATCATCTCCGCAATTTCAATAGGCATCCCGCTGACCGCAATGGCGCGAGCAGCCGCTTCAATGTTGTAATTAGCCCGTGCAAACTGGACGCTGTCGGTGCGCGTGTCGAGCAAGGCATAGGAGGCACGAGGGTCGCCGTCGTGGCTGTGACCGACTGAACCGGGGTTAATAAACAGCGTTTGACCCTGGCTATGGTGGCAGCCGTAGGTAAAGGGCACGTGGCTATGCCCCAAGATGACAATATCGGCCTGTAGCTGTTCGGCCAGGTGCTGTAAGCCAGTCGGGTTGCTGGGGGTAAATGATTCATCCAGGCGATCCAGGCCGCCGTGCAGCATGACCACGTGTTTCCCGTCTATGTTGTAATTGAGCCGCCAGGGGAGAGTTTGTAAGAATGCTTTGTCTTCGGCTAGAACGTATTGGTTTGTCCATGCTAAAGCGGCTCTTTGCAGAAATTCGGCCTGGGACGACAAGCGGGAATAGGAAGCCACGGGATGCCCCCAGGCAACGGCAGCATCGTAGTGGCCGGTAACGGTGGGGATGTGACGCTGCCGAATTTGGCGAATGACAAGATTATGGTTGGCTCCACAGCAAACCAAATCGCCAGCGCAGACAATGAGGTCAACCGAAGCGTTATCAAGTGCTTCCAAAACGGCGCGAAGGGCATGGATGTTGCCGTGAATGTCGGAAATGATACCTAATTTCATGTGATTCTCCTTCAAACAAATGCCTGATAGAAAGGCTTACTTTTTTAATAAACAAAGACCACCTCTCCTGCTGCGAATAGGAGAGGTGGCTTGTATAGGGAGGAGGGGAAGGGAGGAAGAAAAGAAGCTTTCATGCTCAAGAAGAAGCTGATAGCTTTTTTGTGAACTGTGAGGATCATAATGGGCTTTCTTTATGGGGGTGTTAAGGTTGTGTTATGGTTTTGCTAACGTTTTGGTGCCAGTACTCATGGCTATGGTGAGGGTTTGGGTACCAGACAGCAAAATAGGTCAGCTTGTATATGGGCTGACCTATCAGGGGAGAAGAAAGGTTATGAACAGAGAGTACCTTGCTTTGCTGCTTGTGATGGTAGAATAAGGGAGGGGTGTTAACGGCCGTTTAAGAACACGTTACCGTTTTGCTAAAGTTTGATAAACAGTTTGTGTTAGCTTGGGAACGAGGATTGGAATCCTCGGCTACACAGATATTGACAAAGGACATGATCATGCAAGAACCTGTTATTTTTCCACAACCGCAGGAGCTGACGATGGGGGAGGGGGCGTTTGTGCTGAATGGAGAAACGGCCGTTTCCTACGCCACCACCACCGCCAAACCCGTCGCCGACTATTTAGCGCAATCGCTGCGTGTACCAACCGGGCTGCCGCTGCCGCTGCAACTGGCCGCCGCCCCTGCCGATCACAACATCTATCTGACCACCGAAGGGGCAGATGAGGATTTAGGTGAAGAAGGATATACGCTGCACGCGGATACCACGGGCGTAATCATCCGCGCCAATGCGGCCAATGGGCTGTTTTATGGGGTGCAAACGCTGCGCCAGCTTTTGCCGCTGGCAATTGAGCAGGAGGAATGGGTGCCGGGGGAGCGGTGGGAAATAACGGCCGTTTCCATCCGTGACTTCCCCCGCTACCCCTGGCGTGGCCTCATGCTTGACGTTGGTCGTCACCTGTTTCCCGTCCCCTTCATCAAAAAATTTATTGACACGATGGCGCTGCACAAATTCAACACCCTGCACTGGCACC
>JAGQGA010000476.1 GCA_020432595.1 Anaerolineales bacterium
ACTCACGTCGGCCGGCGCAGCGGTTGTGGATCAATACCTGGGGGTGGCGGCCACCGCTGCGGCTACGGGCTTTTGCGCTCATTCCCATCATTCGCCTGGTAGGGGATGTCGCTAAAATGCTGGGCTACCCGGTGGGGTTGCTCTGGCGCTGGCGCAACCGCCGTTTATTGACGCAAGTTTGAACGGTGTATAAATCTTTTTGACGCACCTGAGTGCTGGTGGTATGATGCTTTCTGAACAGCCGACGTGATCCGTCGGCTGTTTTAATGAGTGACACAGCTAACAACAGTTTGTTCGGATTAGAGATTAGAGATTGGAGATTAAACCAATCTCCAATCTCGATTTTGCAATTTATTCCACATGGTCATCAAACGTACCCCTCCTCGTTATCCCCGTCGAGGCCCCTCTTGCCTGCTGGTTCTCTTTGTCCTGTTTGGCATTGTCGTGGCTATTTTTGTGATCCAGAATGCGGATGAGGTGCGTGACATTATTATTCCGACTCCCACGCCAGAGCCAACCCGATCAGCGGCGGAATATGCGCTGCTGGCTGACCTGAGCGAGAAGGATGGACAGGTGGAGGAGGCGATTGGGTTTTATCAAACGGCCGTTGAGCTAGATGCCTCCAAACCCGAATTTTTTGTCCGCCTTATTCGGTTGTTAATTGAGGCTGGGCAGCCAGAAGAAGCCCTGTCGCGGGCAGAACAGCTTGTGCTTTTAGCTCCCGAAGAGACAGAGACATGGGAAGTAAAAGCCGCCGCCCACATTGCCAACGGCAATCGCTTTGACGACTTGGGCGATACCACCTCAGCAGCCTTGGAATATGCCTCCGCTGCCGATGCTGCCCGCGATGCTATTAACCTCGACAGCAACAACGCCACAGCCTATGCTTATGCTGCTGGAGGGTCGGTTTTTCAGGAAGATCCAGAACTTTTTGACCAAGCTCAAGAGTATGCCGATACCGCTATCTTTCTTGAGCCAGATAATGCTATTGCTCGCTATTACATGGCAACTGTCTTTACCTACCAAGGTTTATATAGTGCGGCCTTAGAACAATACCAACTGGGGCTAGACGCGGATCCCCAAATGCCAGAACTGCACATTGGGTTAGCCTACAACTATTTTGGCAATGGTCAGCTTGCCGATGCCATTTTGAGCTTTAAAGACGCGATTGAAGTTGATCCAGATAATGCAACTGCTTACGATGGACTGGCTTACATGTATCTTCAGTTAGGTGATGACCCGTTGGCCGAGGAGAATGCGCTTGAATCAGTGCGCTTGAATCCCAATGTGGCGCGGGCGCGGGGCCGGCTGGGCGAGGCGTATTTTCGTCAGAACAACTATGAAAAGGCTGTTGAACAACTTAAGGTTGCGACAGAGTTGTATGGACAGCCAACAGAGTTAAATGTGCGCTTTTTTAATATGTTGGCAACGGCTTACATTCGTGCTAGTTTTAGCAACTGCGAAATAGCTACCCCTATTTTTCAGCAGGTGATTGACGTAACGTTTAATGAGCTGATTATTGACAGTGCTTTGGAAGGAATCGAGGAATGCCGTCGTAATTCTTTGGGCACTACCCCCTAAGTCTATTTTCTATGTTTAGCACTCTGGCCAAAAGACTGCTAAAAATGCTTGACAACCCCAAAAACAGTTGCTAAAATTTGCTTTGTTAGCACTTGAAATGTTTGAGTGCTAAACCTCATACTAATTAACCAGAGATTTTAAAAACTCGAAGATCAAGATTAAGGAGAAGCTGCTATGTCCTTGAATTTAAAGCCGCTTGGTGATCGTTTGGTTGTTGAACCAAAAGAAAGTGAGCAGACAACAGCCTCAGGCCTTGTATTGCCTGAAACTGCCAAAGAAAAACCACAGGAAGGAACCATCCTTGCTGTAGGTCCAGGTCGTCGTGATGACAATGGCAACCGTATCGAAATGGATGTTGCTGTAGGCGATGTTGTTCTTTATGCCAAATATGGCGGTACCGAAGTAAAGATGGAAGGTAAAAAATATCTGATTCTTAAGGAATCTGATATTTTGGCAATCGTTCAATAATTGATAAGGAAGAAAGTGAATCATGGCTAAGCAACTCGTATTTTCCGAAGAAGCCCGTCGCAAACTAAAGAAAGGCGTTGACACAGTTGCCACTGCTGTATCCACCACTCTCGGCCCCAAAGGGCGTAACGTGGCTTTGGATAAAAAGTTTGGCGCCCCCACCATTACCCATGACGGTGTAACCGTCGCCAAAGAAATTGAGCTGGATGACCCCTATGAAAACATGGGTGCCCAGTTGCTGAAAGAAGCAGCTACCAAAACCAACGACATCGCTGGTGATGGTACTACTACTGCTACTGTTTTGGCGCAAAACATTGTCCACGAAGGGCTGAAGAATGTGGCTGCTGGGGCAAACCCTATGCTCCTCAAACAAGGCATCGAAGCTGGCACTGCTGCTTTGGCTGCACGCATCCGTGAAATGGCGGCCAGTATTGATAGTGTAGATGAAATTGCTTCTGTGGCCTCCATTTCTGCCCAAGACCCAGCCATTGGCAAGCTGATTGCCGAGGTCATGGACAAAGTTGGCAAAGATGGCGTTATCACGGTTGAAGAGTCTCGTGGTTTGGAATTCGAGACCGAATACGTTGAAGGTATGCAGTTTGATCGTGGTTATATCAGTCCCTATTTTGTAACTGATTCAGACAACATGGAAGCAGTTGTTGAAGATGCTTATGTTCTGATTCATGACAAGAAGATCAGCTCTGCTCAGGATCTGGTTCCGATTCTGGAGAAATTGATCCAGACGGGTCAGCGCAACCTAGTTGTGATTGCTGAAGATATTGACGGCGAGGCATTGGCTACCCTTGTTCTAAACAAACTGCGTGGCATGATTAATGCTTTAGCTGTGAAGGCTCCTGGCTTTGGGGATCGCCGCAAGGCCATGCTGCAAGATATTGCCGTGTTGACCGGTGGACAAGTCATTACTGAAGAAATGGGGCGTAAGCTTGACAGCGTGCAAATGAGTGACCTGGGTCGTGCAGCCAAGGTTGTGGCAACCAAGGACGACACCACGGTTGTTGATGGTGCTGGTGACGAAGGTCAAATTAGGGGTCGTGTTGAGCAGATCAAGGTTGAGATTGACCGCAGCACGTCTGACTATGACCGCGAGAAACTGCAGGAACGTCTGGCTAAATTGGCTGGTGGTGTGGCTGTTATTCGCGTGGGTGCAGCTACCGAAGTTGAACTGAAAGAGAAGAAACACCGCGTTGAGGATGCGCTGAGCGCAACTCGCGCTGCTGTTGAGGAAGGAATTGTTCCTGGTGGTGGTGTGGCTTTGTTGAATGCTCTGCCCGCTTTGGACGGTGTTTCTGTAGCTGACGGTGATCCGACCACGGGTGTTGGCATTCTGCGTCGCGCTTTGGAAGCTCCCATGCGTAAGATTGCAGAAAATGCTGGTCAGAATGGTGATGTCATTATTCAAAATGTGCGTCGTGCGCAGGCTGATGCTGGCGATCAGAACATTGGCTACAATGTAATGACGGGTGAATACATCAACATGATTAAGCAGGGGATTATTGACCCGGCCAAGGTGACCCGTGGGGCGTTGGAAAACGCGGCTAGTATTGCGTCCATGATTTTGACGACAGAAGCACTGATTACGGATATTCCTACCAAGGAAGAGCCGATGCCTGCTGGCGGCGGAGCTGGTATGGGCGGTGGTATGGGCTTCTAACCCTATCCTATTTCTTTGCGCGTTGTTTTGTAAAGACCCCTCAATTGAGGGGTCTTTTCTTTTTGGGGAAGTTCTTTTAAACTAGGGGCTGAGTAGGGCGCAAAACGCTTGCATTGGATTGGTTCTGTCAACATCGGTGCTAAAGATTCGCTGCTGTAAGGAAGGTGTTTTCGTGAGCTTACCTAAGTTTATTAGCCAGGTGTATGTAATGGTAGCAGGTTGCTGGCGTATTGATGGGAGAATGTGGTATGGGTAAGAAGTTGGTAGAAAAACTGCTGCCGGTGTTGGGGAAGTTACGGTGGGTTGGGTCTGAAACGCCGACGGAGCAGGGGCGTAGGACGTATGGGGTGAGTTTGGAGCAGATTGATTCGTTTCGCGGGGACGATATACCGACGTTGGTGGGGGCACTACGGACGTTGCAAACGGCCGCTTCTTTGCCGTTTGCTTATGCCGGTGTTGCTTATGCGCTGCTGGCTGCTTCGCAAGAGGATGGGGGCGGATATTACCAGGAAGGGCTGGAGGCAGCGATGGAGTGGCTAGAACGGGCACAGGAATTGGCTCCTGATGAAGTGGATATTAACATGATTGAGGGGCTGGTTTATATTTACAACGGCCGTTTAGCCGATGCTCGCTTGATTCTTGACTATTTGCACCAAAATAGCCCGCTGCAAAGCTACTATCTAAATATGGCTGAGGTGGCGTATTGGCGCGAGCGGGGGGATTTGGAGCAAACGTTGGCTTGGTTGGAGCATACGGAACAAACGGCCGTTAATG
>JAGQGA010000477.1 GCA_020432595.1 Anaerolineales bacterium
GTTAACAAGATGTTTACAAAACCATAGCAAACCGTTAACCGATACTTCCCCATTTGTTAAAAATCGCACAATACACTCTCCATATTGCAAATAGGCATATTGGTTTGATGCCTGTAAAAAATTTAGGATTCTGGAGAAGAATACAATGCGATTGAAAATTTTGGCTCTTTTGGTAGCGATTACTCTATTTATCGCTGCCTGTGGTGGTACTGCAGAACCACAAGTTGTTACCGAAACCGTCGAAGTTGAGGTGACCCGTGTCGTTACCGAAACAGAAACCGTTGTCGAGACGGTTACTGAAACAGTTGCCGAAACGGTAACTGAGCAAGTGGAAGTATTGGCTCTGCCGATGGTAGACCCGCTGAGCGTCTCTGGTGATGTGGTGTCGGCCGGCAGTTCCACCGTTTTTCCCCTGGCTGAACGGATGGCTGAACGGTTCCAAGATGAAGGGTTTGCCGGTAACGTCACCATTGACAGCATTGGCAGTGGTGCTGGGTTTGAGCGGTTTTGTGTGGCCGGTGAAACGGATGTCTCAAATGCCAGCCGCGCCATCAAGGACAGCGAGGTTGAATCGTGCCAAGCCATCGGCCGTGAACCCATCGAATTCCGTGTAGGCACCGATGCCCTAGCGGTGGTGGTGAACCCCAACAACACGTTTGTGGACAGCCTGACGCTGGAAGAACTGGCGGCCATCTTTAGCACCGCTGAAACATGGGCCGATGTAAACCCGGCATGGCCGGCCGAACCCATCCTCCGCTTTAGCCCTGGCACCGACAGCGGGACGTTCGACTACTTTGTGGAAGAGGTGTTTGCTGAGGATGAGACCCCTCTGTTAGCCGCCAGCAACCTACAGCTTAGCGAAGACGACAACGTGCTGGTGCAGGGGGTGGAAGGCAGCGAGTTTGCCATCGGTTACTTTGGCTATGCCTACTATCAGGAAAACAAAGACCTGCTGAAGATTCTCCACATTGAGGGTGTTGAGCCTGTGGCTGAGAACGTTGACAACGGTACCTACCCGTTGGCTCGCCCGCTGTTCATCTACAGCACGGCTGAGATTATGCACGAAAAACCGCAGGTCGCTGCTTATATCAACTTCTTCCTGACCTATGTAAATGACGAAATTGTTGATGTAGGTTACTTCCCGGCCAGCAATGAAGCGTTGAATGCGTCTAAACAAGCATGGGCAAATGCCCAAAATGTTGCGATGGAGATGCCCGCCGCTGCCAGTGCTGGCGTAACCCTGCCGATGGTAGATCCGCTGAGCGTTTCTGGCGATGTGGTGTCTGCTGGCAGTTCCACCGTTTTCCCCTTGGCTGAACGGATGGCTGAACGGTTTCAGGATGAAGGATTTGGCGGCAACGTGACCATTGACAGCATCGGTAGTGGTGCCGGGTTTGAGCGGTTCTGTGTAGCCGGTGAAACCGACGTGTCAAATGCCAGCCGCGCCATCAAGGACAGCGAGGTTGAATCGTGTCAGGCTATTGGCCGCGAGCCAATCGAATTCCGCGTCGGCACCGATGCGCTGGCGGTGGTGGTGAACCCCAACAACACCTTTGTAGACAGCCTGACGCTGGAAGAATTGGCGGCCATCTTTAGCACCGCCGAGACATGGGCCGATGTAAACCCGGCATGGCCGGCCGAACCCATCCTTCGCTTTAGCCCTGGCACCGACAGCGGTACGTTCGACTACTTTGTGGAAGAGGTGTTTGCTGAGGACGAAGCACCCATTCTGGCTGCCAGCAATCTACAGCTTAGTGAAGATGACAACGTGCTGGTGCAGGGGGTGGAAGGTAGTGAGTTTGCCATCGGTTACTTTGGCTACGCCTATTACCAGGAAAACAAAGACCTGCTGAAGATTCTCAACATTGAGGGTATTGAGCCTGTGGCCGAGAACGTTGACAATGGCTCCTACCCCTTGGCTCGCCCGCTGTTCATCTACAGCACGGCTGAGATTATGCAGGAAAAGCCGCAGGTAGCTGCTTATATCAACTTCTTCCTGACCTATGTAAATGACGAAATTGTTGATGTAGGTTACTTCCCGGCGAGCGATGATAGTTTGCGGACTTCGCGGGTAAATTGGCTCAACGCCAACCAATAATTTGCTGAACAGACTGGCTTGTTGTCACAGACAAGCCAGTTTTTCTGATCAGTTCTGTGGGAGAGTGACCGGTTATGCGCATAAAGGCCGGTCACTTATCTCTCCCCAGGGCTGATTTTTACTGACACAGAACTGATTGAGTAGGCGCAAGTGAGCACCTACTTGGGAGAATAATCATGGCAACACGGAACCCGACGGCTCCACTGACAGGTGAGCGTATTGAGCAAAGCGAACTGCGGAAGAAGCCACGAGTGGGTGAGACGGTGATTCAAGGGTTTTTGTTTCTTTGCGGGGCAATTTCCATTTTGACGACAATTGGGATTGTGTATGAACTGGGCAAGGAGGCATGGCTCTTTTTTGGTAAGGAAGGGGTATCATTGCTGGCGTTTTTCACGGGAACGGAGTGGCAGCCGGCGATTGGGAATTTTGGGATTTGGCCGCTGGTGCTGGCGACGCTGATGACGAGTTTGGTGGCGATGGTGGTGGCTCTGCCGGTGGGGTTGGCAACGGCCGTTTATCTCAGTGAATACGCCTCCGACCGCGCTCGCAACACCCTCAAACCCATTCTTGAGGTGCTGGCCGGTATCCCCACCGTCGTCTACGGTTACTTTGCTCTCACCTTCATGACCCCGCTGCTGCGCTCCATTTTGGGCGACAACGTCGTGCAAATTTTCAATACCGCCTCCGCCGGGATTGTCGTTGGCATTTTGATCATCCCCCTGGTTAGCTCGATGAGCGAAGATGCGCTGCACGCCGTGCCAAGCTCGCTGCGCGAGGCCGCTTTTGGGCTGGGGGCCACTAAGCTGGAAACGTCGCTCAAAGTAGTGGTGCCGTCGGCCTTGTCGGGCATTACCGCCGCCTTTGTGGTCGCCATTTCCCGCGCCGTGGGGGAGACGATGGTCGTTGCCATTGCCGCCGGAGCCGGGCCGAAGAATTTTGTCATTGGGGAAGATGGGCTATTTTCCTTCATTCTCAACCCCTTTATTGCCGCCGAAACGATGACCGGCCACATTGTCCGCATCAGCGGTGGCGACTTGAGCTATGACTCGATTGACTACAACAGTATTTTTGCCATTGGGCTGCTGCTTTTTTTGATGACGCTGGCTTTGAACATAGTGAGCCGCCGCTTTGTGGCGCGTTTCCGGGAGGTATATGAGTAATGGCAGTACAACAACTAGAAACGGGATACCCGGAAGCGGAAGCGTTGCAAAGGCAAATTAGCCAGCGTCATCGGCGGGGGTTACGCTGGCGCTGGCTGTTTCAGCTTTCAACGATTGTGGGGATTGTGGCGCTGCTGGCGCTGTTGTACAACATTTTGAACCAGTCGTTTGGGCTGGTGGCGGTGCAAAACACGGTGGATCCGAGGGTGTTGTTGGAAGGGGCAAAAACGGCCGTTTTGCCCGGAGCCGACACCGCCGAAACTTTGGCCGATTTGCCCAAGGAAACATTGGTCGCCATCTTGGCCGAAAACATCTCCACCGGGCTGGGGCGGCGGCTGGAGCGCGATCAGCGTTTTTTTGCCGACCAATTTGCCTTTGAAGACCCGGCTTTGTTTGCCGAAGTGTGTGCTGGGGCAGAGCCTCCGGCCGGCTGTACCCTAGAACCCCGCGACCAAAACAACGTCTATGAACTACTGTTAGAGCGCGTTGTCGCTCCCGACGTTGTGCAAAGCTGGTCACTCGTAGATTCCGTCTTTCGCCGTGGAGCCATTGAAGAGCAGCTTCGTACCGATTATCCAACGGCCGTTTTGGAATTTCGCTCCTGGATAACGGCCGATTTTATCGTCAGCCCCCAATCCAGCACCCCTGAATTTGCCGGTGTTCGCACTGCCATCCTTGGCTCGCTGTGGGTGGTGGCCATCACCATTGTCTTTTCCTTCCCCGTTGGCGTGGGCGCGGCCATCTACCTGGAAGAATACGCCACCGACAATCGGCTCAATCGCCTCATCCAGACCAACATCAGCAATCTGGCTGGGGTTCCTTCCATTATTTATGGGATGCTGGGGTTGGCAATCTTTGTGCGGGCAATGGAAACCTTTACCAGCGGCGCGGCACTCGGTGTCATTACCGACGACACCACGGCCAACGGTCGCACCATTCTATCTGCCGGGCTGACGCTGGGGCTGCTCATTTTGCCGCTCATCATCATCAACGCTCAGGAAGCCATTCGCGCCGTCCCGCGCTCGCTGAGGCAGGCCGGGTTTGCCCTGGGTGCCACCCAATGGCAAACCATTTGTCACCACGTGCTGCCCAGTGCTATGCCCGGCGTTCTCACCGGTACCATTTTGGCAATTTCCCGCGCCATTGGTGAGACCGCTCCGCTGGTTGTGGTGGGTGCCTCTACCTTTATTACTCTTGCACCCTGCGGCCCATTTTCTCAATTTACCACGCT
>JAGQGA010000478.1 GCA_020432595.1 Anaerolineales bacterium
TGGACGGGGCCGTAGGCGTAGCTGTAGAGCTGCCAATCCCCCTGCGGCGGTGGGTCGGGTTGCCCGTTTTCGGGAACCACAATTTCGGTGTAGATTTGCGGGCCGAATGGTTCGGGTATGCTGTTGCTTTGCATGTTGAATGGGGTTTGAAGCTGCCAATCGGCTACATAAGTTCCGGCGAGGGCGGGGGCAACGAGGTTGAGCGAGATGTCTACTTCTTCACCGGGGGCAACGGCTCCAAACGGCCGTTTATTTCCCCACTCCACCTCAATTGGCGATGGCGCAGCCGGGATGAGGTCATAGGCCGCCGTCCAGGTGCAGCTTCCTGTGTTTTGGATGCGCCAAATTTTCTCGAAGCGGCTGCGGGCAGGAACGGCCGTTCCGTCAGGAATGGTTACATCGGTTACAAACGTCGCCTCATTGGTGCAGTTGGGGTCGTTGAGCGGCAGCGAAGTGACGGTGCTGGCATCGTCGGCAATAAAAATAGTTGCGACAAGGGCATCGAGTTCGGCCAGCGATGGGGAAAAGTCGCCGTCGCTCAGTTCGGCAAGCTGGGCAAATTTGTTGTCAATGTAGGTCTCATATGCCTCGTTGCTGCGATAGAGATTGTCCAAATCTTCCAGTGCCATGGGTTCGTCGCTGAGAACGGGGGCGGTGACGGGGAATTGGAGCCAGAAGAAATAACGGCCGTTTTCCGTCATTCCCTCCACCGTGTAAAAAAGATTGCGGTTGTTGATGTCGGTTGGCCCCATGCTGCCGGGAATGTGGCTGACCTGGCGCAGGGCGGTGCCGTTTTGGAACGACAGGTAACGGGTTTGGATGACGGGGAAAAAGGCATCGGGATTAGCAAGGGCGGGGTCAGACTGAGTGCCTAGCTGTTCGCTGAGGCGGGTAAAGCGGTCGTGATCAAATTCTGCGTAGCTGCTGTAAAGCTGGCCACCGTCGTCGCGGATGGGTTGGACGACGAGCAGGCTGGGGTGAACGGCCGTTAAATCATTTGCCAGCGTCAGCCGGATGAAGTCGGGTACGCCGTTGTAGAACAAAGGAGGCCCATCTACGCCAAAGCCATAGACCCCGGCCATAGCCGCCACTTTTTCGCCCGTGATGGCGCGAGCCATTGTGTCGTTATAGCGCAGCGACACGCCCTCGTAGCTAAAGTCGCGGGGAAGCAGAATGGTATCGCTGTTGTCGCGGGGGGTAACAACCTCTTCAACGGCCGTTTCTTCCTCGATTGTGACGGGTGTTGGCGCAGCAGTTTCCTCCACCGGCGCGGGTTCGGCGGTGGGTGGGGCATCGGGAATGGAGGTGGGGGAAACGGCCGTTTCTGCCCCCGTACAAGCCATCAACAAAACTATCCAGATAAGCAACCAGCGTTTCATATGATTCTCTCCAAAAATTTTAGACAGGATTTGCAGGATTCAACAGGATTGTCTCGTCTGATCCTGAACAATCTCGTTAATCCTGTCTAAAGTTCTTGTTCATTAGCAATAAGGATAACACAAGAACAATCAGCATCCGAGGTTTGGCCGGAGCAGAAAAATGGACAGCACTGTTTGCGCTAATGAGATTATCGCTCTGGCAATGCCAATTCGTGGCAGACAGCCACCAATTTTTCTAGCTCGGCAACAACGGCTTCCGTAGTGATAGGGAAATTGTTTTCTAACCACCAGCGGATGACGGTGATTGTGCCACCAACAACAAACCCAGTCCGCACTTGTTTGAAAGGGTTGGGCACACTAAATTGCCTGGCTACAAATTTCGCTAGTTCAATCTGGAATACATCTAGCAAAGCTCCTCGGTTGGTAAAAGCGAGAAAAAGCGTACGATGTTCACGTGCATGGCTAACAAGGGCAAGGATGGGGAGGGGGGTGTTTTGTTGATCATTTTGTGCAAGTAATAAATCGAGGCCGGCGGTAAATTGCTGAATGCATTGTTGTAATAGGTCATCTTTATCCAAAAAGTGGGTGTAGAAAGTGGTTCGGCCAATATTGGCGTGGGCGCAAATGTCTTTCACGCTAATTTTTTCGTACCCCTTTTCCAAAGTCAGTGCGATGATGGCATCAAAGCAAGCGCGGCGTGTACGGTCAATACGGCGGTCTGGTTGGCGCGTCATAAGCGGTCAATTTGGCGAATGTGTTCACAAACGAACAAATCGCATAATCTGTTTCTTGACTGGTTGCCCTTGGTTATCAATAATTTCAGAACACAGTGTTCATAAATTATAAATGGAGAATCATGATGATACAACAGTCAATACCGACAAAAGGGGCAACGATTCATTGGGCGGGCTGGTACGATAAAGTACTCAATATCTTAGCCCTTGGCAGAACAGACAAGTTTCGTGAAATGATAATTGCTTTGGCTCCTTTGAGTGCAGGGCAAACGGTGCTGGATGTGGGGTGTGGTACAGGCCATTTAACAGCGATGGCGCAGAGGGTGGTGGGGAGTTCTGGCAAAGTTGTCGGGATTGACGCGGCTGCTGAAATGATCGCTGCCGCCCAAACGGCCTACCCTGACGTGGATTTTCAACTGGTTGCTGTGGAGAAAATACCCTTTCCCGATCACACGTTTGATGTGGCTCTTAGCTCACTTGTCCTGCATCATTTGCCGAATGAGTTAAAGCAAACGGCGATGGCAGAAGTGCTGCGTGTTCTGAAACCGGGCGGCATCTTTTTCTCAGTTGATTTCACGGCAGGTGGGCACTTGAATCGCGGTAACAACATGCGGATTCTGGAAAGCATGATGCACTCGGCTGGCTATGCTGATGTGATCAGTAGCAAAACTGATTTCCGCACCATATCCTCCTTGTCTGGCAGGAAGCCATATTGAGATTGGAGATTGGAGATGACCCAATCTCTAATCTCCAATCTCCTGTTACCAACCCCCACAGACAAAAACCGAGATTCTTGGCCTTGGGGTTTCATGCTTGTCTGGAGACATTGGTTTTGTATTTTGGGTAATAGGGAACGGCCGTTTACAACGGTATAATGGGTCAAAATTTTGACCACACCAGGAGGGAACATGGTCTATCAACCCAATTTACCCATCATTTCCGAGTTTCGGCTGTTTCGGCGGCGGCGCAAGGGCTTTTCGCCGGTGCTGCTCATTTTTGGCATTCTGGGCATTTTGATGTCGTGCGGGGTGACCATGTGCGCTGTTCCCGCCAGTTTTATGGAAGGGCGCGAAGTGGCGGGGTTGGAGCAGCCAAGCGGGGATGAACTGGATAAGTTGCCACCGGGAACACGGGCACTGTTTGCGGCGCAGCTTTCGCCAGAAGCAGCGGCCGGGGAGCAGGGGCTGGCGCTGTTTTATGTGGAGGAACGGCCGTTAAAACAAACCACCGATGTTGACGGCAATCCCACAGAAACAGTGGGCGACAGTTGGAACCGGGTGACAGAGCCAGCGGGGAAAATGGAAATGCGGGCGGATAACGGCCGTTTGCTCACCATCCAAATCCCACCTGGCACCACCTTCATGGAAGCCCAGCGATATGATGAGGGCGACCCTGGCAAGGAAACGCGCCGCACCACCGGCTATTTGCCGGGGCAGGCAGTGACGGTTGATGGGACGTGGCAAGGCAACGGCATCATCACGGCAACAAAGTTGTTTGGTGGGAATCCAGAGGGGTATGTAACGGCCGTTCGTGCCGCCCCCGGTCAAATGCTCATCTTTGGTCTCATCTGCGGCGGCCTCAGCGTGCTGCTGCTGGGGGCAGGCGTTGTCCTGCGCTTTTTGGGTAGGTAACGGCAAATAATAGCTGGTGGTTAGTGGCTGGTACCAACCACCAACCACCAGCCACCAGCCACTATTTCCATTTCTAACACAGTTCTGATACTTCGCTATTGTGATACTAACGTTGATCACTAGAATATCACTATCTGCCAAAGTCGGCAGAATGCTGTTTTGTTTGTTGTAAGATGGAAATAAATAAAACAGACGTATCGTTAGAGCAAGGAATTTTACCATGACCGAATCAACTGTTTCACAACCCATACCCATCGTTCCGCTGCGAGGTGGCGTTGTGTTCCCCGGTGTAACAACCACCATCTCTATCGGCCGGCGGCGTTCGCTGGCCGCTGCCCAGTCTGCCATGGAAACTGGCGGTGACCTCCTCGTCCTTATCCAATACAAAGCTGAAGTTGAAAACCCCACCGCTGCCGACCTCGTTACCGTGGGTATTTTGGCAACGGTGCGTGATGTGCTGCGTGCCCCCCATGTCGGCGTGCAAATGCTTGTTGAACTCCATCGCCGCGTGCGTTTTGAAGAACTTACCGGTAAGGAACCATTTCTAAAGGGCACTTATAGCGACATTGACGATCTGCGCGAAGGCCATAACGCAGGGCAGATGATTGAAGCGATTGCCTACCTTGAAGAGTATGCCGAGGCGTTGGGTGAAGCCAACCAGCAGGTGCTGGCAAACGCCCGCCACCGCCGCACCCCCGGCGATATGGCCGACTACGTGGCCGGATTGCTCAAT
>JAGQGA010000479.1 GCA_020432595.1 Anaerolineales bacterium
TAAATATCCAGAATAGCACCACCTGTGGGTTTCCTACCGCTTTCGCTCTGCAAATTCCCCAGCGAGCGCAGCGTTTGACCACTTTGCGTCAGCTTTACTCCCACATTGTTCAAATCATTGCCCGTTTCCGTCAGTGCCCCACCCAATGACCGCAAATGCTTGGCAACATTGCGTAAATCGGTGCCTACTTGGTTTAAACGGTCTGACCCGTTTTTCAGCCGATTAGCAGCGTTGTCAAATAGTTCCGATTCGCCAAAATCAATGCCGCTGATCACATCAATGCCCATCACCTCGGTATATTTGGGTTGGACGCTGGGAATGCGAATATCGTCCAGCTCTTGCCCAAACCGATCCATCACGCGAGCCACATCCTGAATCTCCTTGTGGCATCGCTCCAGCGCGGTAGCCGCCAGTTGCGACAATTCACCCGCGTTGGGCGTGTCTCCTTTGCCCCCAGTCAAAAACAGACTGGCCTTCATGGCACTCTCCCCCGCCGATTCGATGGTGTTGCCCGTTTCATCCAGCAGTTCGGGCAGCCGCTCCACCAAATCCATAATTTTGTCGCGGTTGTTCCAAACCAGGTTCACCACCTCAACGACTTGTTCCATGTCCAAATCATCCAAGTTGTCCCAAATCTTTTTAAACATCGTTTCTCCTCAAGTTAGTGCAGGTTGCTAATTTGCTAGTTTAACCAATTCTACGACAGGGAGCGACCTAACTTCGCAAAACAGTCCAAACGCGGCTCATTGGTTCTTAAGGAACTCCTTAATCTTGCTTTGGCACTATCCAGAATGCAGTTACGTATCTTGATATAAATCGCCAGGGAACAAAAATGAGATCGCAAATTGCCTGTCCACATTGTAAAAAAACGCTTCACCCTATTGATTCAATTTGTCCTTACTGCCACAAGCCAATTAGTCACAACAGTAGTATTTGGCTTACGGTAACAAAGTGGTTTTTCTTGTGGCCTATCCTGATAGCATTATGGATGTGGAAGCAAGAGGAAGTATACAGTCGGATCGGGGCTATTGTTTGGATAATGGTCATGTTAGGGGTAGTCAACAACGTTTTAGCTCTTTGGGGTAGGCATAATGCTGCCATCCCATCGGCAGTGACAAGCAGCGAAGTTATCTATCTTCCAACTAGTGAGATTTTAGAAACGGCCGTTTTGCTCTCACCAACCACTTTGCCAACAAATACCGTCAAGCCCACAGTAAGCTTTACACATACCAGTACAGCCACAGCAACAGCTACAAACACTCAGACAGCTACCCCTACAAACACAAACACCCCAACGGCAACCAACACAGCTACCGCGACAAATACAGCCACCTCAACCCCTACCTCAACATTTACAGCCACGCCACTGCCCACTTTTACATCTACCGCTACGGCTACACCTTTCCCCCCTACAGCCACATCACTACCAGGAGAATTGGCTACTGTCACCAATATCGTTGATGGGGATACCATTGATGTAAATCTAGATGGTCAAATTGTGCGTGTTCGCTATATCGGCATTGATACACCAGAATATAATGAGCAATGTGGCAGTGAGGCAACTCAAGCCAATGCCAGCCTGGTTGCAGGTCGCACCGTTCGTATGGTTAAAGATGTGAGCGAAACAGACCGTTATGGGCGCTTACTTCGCTATGTCTATGTTGGCAATTTGTTTATCAATGCAGAACTGGTGCGACAAGGACTTGCAATTCCCGTTCGGTATCCTCCAGATACATCACAGGCTACCTATCTAGAAAGCCTAACAGCAGCCTCTCCCGTCTGCCAACCTATTGCACCCTTACCACAACCAACGCCAATACCGCCAACGGCCGTTCCTGCTCCACTACCAACAAGCATTCCACCCCAACAAAATTGTGACCCTTCATATCCAACCGTCTGCATTCCTTCACCTCCTCCAGATTTAGACTGTGGTGACATACCTTTTCGTCGTTTTCAGGTTTTGCAACCAGATCCACACGGATTTGATCGAGACAAAGATGGCATTGGTTGTGAAAGCAGCTAGATCATATTCACTTTTGCCAGTTCGTCTGACAAATTTGGGCAACTTGAGAACAAGTTGTAAACCAGGTACCGCTGTGGTTAATCATGTATTGGATCAGCTTTTCCAGCATTTGCAGCCGATGAAAACGGCCGCTTATTTGCGGGTGCATCGTCAGCGTATACACCCCACCATATCGGTACGCCCCGTCAAATTCGCTGCTCCAAATTTCGTAAACGTGTGATGGCGACGACAGACCAGCGCGATAGGGGTGAAAGTTAAAGAGATAATACGGTGCATCGTCCAGTTCCCAGGCCACGGGGATTTCAACGATGTCGGTGGTTTCGCCGTCCACTTCCAGTGGGTAGGGCTGAAAATCGTCGGCCATCAGGCTGCTGTCGTAGAGAAAACCGGCCTCTTTGAACAGTTGCAACGAGTTTGGGCTGAGATCCCAGGCGGGGGAGCGGTAGCCTAACGGCCGTTTACCCACCACCTTCTCCAACGCCGCAAACCCCTTCGCCAACACATCCCGCTCCTCCTCCCGGCTGAGCTGGTTCGGGTATTCGTGCAAATAGCCATGATGCCCAATTTCATGCCCGGCAGCGGCAATCTGCTCCACCAGATGGGGGTAATTTTCGGCCGTTGCTCCGGGTACAAAAAATGTTGCCACCACCCCGTACCGCTGCAGCAATTCCAAAATACGCGGTACCCCCACCCGCGCCCCATACTGCCCCCGCGACAAATAGGAGGGGGTGCGTGGGTAGGTGGTTGCCCACAGCAGTTCAGCATCAAAATCAAAGGTTAGTAAAACAGCGCATTTTTCGTTATTCGGCCACATAAAGTCCTCCAAGTACGGGAGATTATAGCGGTAAACGGCCGTTTTCATCCAACCCTCTCTTCTATCTCCCTAACAACCTTTATAGATGCTAATGTCTACACGAATTTTCTGGCGCAAAAAGCCACTGACCCCGCAACCAACAAAAAGATTATGTTGATTTGTGGTTTGATCTTATGAAAACTCTTGCTATAATGCCAAAAGGTTTTAACTAACATAATCTTTTCACAATCAGGCAATATGTAGCGGAATCGTTTGTTTTAGCAGCACCTTTAGCCACACCAAGTTTGACTGACCAAGTTGGTCAACCCCATAATACACCATTGGCTATACGCAAACCAGAGTGGTACGACAGCGGACAGGAGTAACTGGGCAATGGAACAGCAACTTCTTGATTTTCTCAAGTTTTTGGAAGACGAGTTCAAATATTCCAAAAATACAATTGCAGCCTATAAAAATGACCTGACGCAGTTCCTCCACTTCATTCTGGAACAGCAAGGAGATGGGCTGCAGGAATGGGGACAAGTAAGCGATGAGAACGTGCAGGCCTATGTTGCGTTTATGAAGCAACAACCCTATGCATCTTCATCTATTGCCCGCAAAGTTGCCGCCGTCAAATCGTTCTTTAACCACCTTTTTTCCCGCGAGCAGATTGACCACAACCCTACCATTGAGATTGAATCGCCAAAAGTCAAAAAGCGGCTGCCACAAACGTTAAGTTTTGACGAAGTTGAGCGACTGCTCAAAGCACCAACGCGCAAAAAGTCGCCTAAACATCTGCGTGACACGGCACTGCTAACGCTGCTTTATTCCACAGGCATGCGTGTGACCGAAGTTGTGTCGCTAGAACTGAGTGATGTCAATCTAGCTAAGTCACTACTGCACTCCCCCGTTAAAGATGGCAATGCGCGTGAGTTGCCCTTTGATGACAGCACCAAACAGGTTTTGCACACATATCTTGAGCATGGCCGGCCGTATCTTGCCAAGGACAACCGCGAACAATCTCTCTTTCTCAACCACCGGGGGCAGCAGTTGACCCGTCAGGGCCTATGGCTCATTATCAAAGCGTATGCGAAACAGGTTAACCTGACCACCAGCGTAACGCCCCACACGCTGCGCCACAGCTTTGCCGCCCACAAACTCTACACGGGGTCTGATCTGCAAGAGGTACAAAAACTGTTGGGTCATGCCAATATCTCGACCACACAAATTTATACCCAAATCGCAGGCAGCGATGAAGAGGAAGAATGACCGCACCATTTGTTAGCCACTCACACATTGAGGAAGCGGCAACGGCCGTTCGTCAGCGCACCAGCCACCACCCCACCATCGGCCTCATCCTCGGCTCCGGCCTCGGCAGCCTGGCAGACGCGGTAGAAAACCCCGACATCATTCCCGCCAGCGACATCCCCCATTGGCCCACCTCCACCGTACCCGGTCATCACGGCCGGCTCATCATTGGCAAGCTGGAAGGTCAAACCGTGCTGGTGCTGCAAGGGCGCGTTCATTTTTATGAAGGGTACGACATGGCGCAAGTCACCTTCCCCGTGCGGGTCATGATCGCCCTGGGCGTGCAAACCCTCATCGTCACCAATGCGGCCGGCGGCATGAACCCCGATTTCCGCCCCGGCGAC
>JAGQGA010000047.1 GCA_020432595.1 Anaerolineales bacterium
CCCTGGTCATTGTGCCGATGATTGTTTCGCCGCTGCTGCGCGGCCAAGTCGTTTCGGCCTTTGCCGCCGAACAAAAGGCCAAGCAGTCAACTTGGCAGCAGCAAAAAGCGGAGGCTGACAGCCGGGCGGCGGCGCGGGAAGCGGAGAAAACGACCGACTGGCGGCCGAATGAGGCGGCGGTAGGGCAGTTGAAGGGGTGGGTGGAGGAAACGGCCGTTCGTACCGCCAACCAAACCATCCTTGCCCCCACCGCCGCTGCCGACAGCGACGGCGACGGCCTTTCCGACACCGACGAAGTGGAAACCTGGAACACCGACCCCAACGACCCCGACACCGATGGCGACGGCCTGAACGATGGGCTGGAAGTCAACGAACTAGGCACGGCTCCCGCCTCGGCCGACACCGACAGCGACAACATTGCCGACAATTTAGAGGTTGGCGGCTTTAGTTACGCTGGCACAGATTGGTATTTAGACCCGCTGGAAGCCGACAGCAACGCCGACGGCCTGCCCGACGGCCAGGAATGTCTGGTCTGGGTTGAAGATTCCGGCGTTTATAACAGCAGTGCCGCCTGCCCCGACACCGATGGCGATGGCACGCCCGATATTTTCACCGACGACAACGACGGCGATGGGCTGCTGGACAAATATGACCTCAACCCCTTTGACCACGGCAGCCAAACCTTCAACAAGGACAACCAGTTTGAGCTAACCATCAACAATCTCGAAGTGGGGCAGCCCGTGTACGTAGATTTGCAGATGGTTCCCACTAATACCGACAACCTTTCCCTGCACAGCAGCGTCCTCGATTGGCCGACGGGCGACACCGACGGCCAAATTACCCGCTACCTTGATACCACCTGGGCTACCACTGCCAATGCTGACCTGGTGAGCAGCACCGATAACGCTGGCAACGGCGATGTTCGCATTACGCCGATGCTGGAATTGGTCATTCCCACCAACACGGCACACTACGGCAATCTGCCGGTGAACGCCGCCTACAGCGGCCAAGATCGCCCCGGCGGGGACATTAGCCAATGGCTCGACAGCGACAAGCTCGACCCATACGGCATTTCTGTGGGTGAATTTGGCCCCGAAAACCAGCTTTACAAGAATTTGCTGGTCTACGTGCCGGTTTCTGTGGAAACAGATTCCGAAACGGGGATGCCGTTTGCCTTCAAATCGCGCATGGTTTATTTTCCCTCGCAGGGGAGTGGGGGCGTGGTCAATTGGGGTCCAGCGCAGCAAATGCGGCTCATCTGGATTGTGCAGATGATTGGCGATGAATGTATTGTGGCAGGCGACGACCCCGAAACGTGTGACCGCCAAGACGTGATGCAGGTGGTGCATATCTATGACGACGATTGGACGCTTACCGGGTTGAGCATTAGCGAGGAGCATGGGGCAGACGTTGCCATTGTGTATGAAGACCCCGCCAACGACACTAACTTGGAAGGGGATGACCAGCTTTGGCTGGCCGGCTGGATGCTCAACAACACCTTTTTGCGCGGCACCGACAGCAACAACGACGGCGTGCGCGACGTGCGAGTGGACAATTTGGCGGCTAATTTTAGCAGTTGGCACAATGCCGGTTCGGGGCCGCTTTATCTGGAAGTCGCGTCGTTTTTGGGGGAGTTTGAGCATTCAGATTTAGCCTATCGGGTGACAATGACCGACACGGTGACGCTGCTAAACACGGCGTTTGCCGGGTACGAGACGGCCACCCAACCCACCTTTTTGTACGTTAGCGAATCCACCAGCCGCAGCGTGTCGCTGGGCGGGATGAGCCACAGCGGCAATGGGTTTACGGCCGATTTTAACCCCAGCACCGTTGTGCCAATCACGTCGGCGTTCCTAAGCTGGAAGCCGTATGAGTATGCGGCTGGGAATTGGGTCAATGCCGATATTGAGGTTTACCTGGACGGGCTGAATGAATATTTGGGGGAGACTGTGTTTGTGGAAACGGCCGTTTCCACCCCCGCCGAAAGCGAACAACTCACCGGGAAGCGCGTCTGGGCGCAGCTTTTTTACGCCAGCCTCTACCAAGGGTTAAGCTCCGTCGTGGCTGCCAACAACGAAACCGTTACCGATACCGCCGCCCCCGACATTGAAAACCTGCACACACCAAACTGGCCGAGTGCCTCCTACAACGGTACTGCCGTCGTCAGTGTGCAGTTTTTTGAGATTTTTGCCAAGGTTGCCCTGGCAACCTCCTCGGCCGCACCCAAAATCTTTCGGCTGCCGGATCTGCTGTGGACGCAGCTCTCACGGCTAGACCCCGGCACCAATCCGAGCCAGGCGATACGCGCCTTTGACAACGCCAGCGGCTTTAGCTTCTTTTCCTTTGCCGTTAGCACCCTGATGACCGTGTTGCTAATAACGGCCGTTGTTGCCGCCTATCTCGTCATTGATGGGCTAATCAGCGGGAACAACGGTCAGGTGAAGACCGGTCTCATCATTCTCAATGTGCTAACCATCATCTCCGCCCTAGTCAATCTGCTGGTCATTGTGCGGGTGGTGCTGCTCATTGGCAAATTGACCTCGTTGGGGCTATCGGCCTTACAGCTTATCAACCAGTTGACTAGTCTCCTCAAAGGCACCGTTGTCTTTGCTGTCATCGGCTTTGTGTTCTCGGTTCTCCTGGCTTGGGGTGTTTTTATCTACCAGTTGATACAAGGGTTTGGCGG
The DNA here is from genome assembly GCA_020432595.1 of Anaerolineales bacterium. The sequence goes on from JAGQGA010000047.1 coordinate 2,687, forward strand.
CAACAAAATCGCCAGAAATGTGGCACTCTCGGTCGCCATTTCCGGCACCATCGTGGCTGTCATCTTCTTGCTCATCAACATTGCCATCTTCCTGCTCATCGGGGCCGCTCTGACGCTGGCCGTGGTGGGCATGGTGCTGCTCCTGCTCTTTGCCATTGTCGAGGCGATCCTCTACCTGGCTGGCGAAAAAACGTTAACGGAGCGGCTGACGGAGGCGATTGCCGACGGGCTGTATGATGTTGACTTTATTGTGGCAAACTTTAATTCTGACGAGCGGCTGGACTTTAATCTGAAGGGGATTGAGTTTCAGGACGAAAGTTTAGGGATTTCGGTTGACAACGGCTTTTATGCCACCTTTGCCATTACCAACACCATCAATTTCCGCAAGCAGGCAAATGATGACGAGGCGCGGCGAACGGCCGTTTCCTACCACGTGCAGCCCAGCGAAACCGACCAGCACGCCACCCTCAGCGGCAATTCGATGCACAATGATTGGGTGTCGCTGCCCGGCCGCGCCTTGCAATTTACGACGGAGGTGACGGGAGAAACGGCCGTTTCCTTCAACGACAGCAGCACCGGCCTCAACCAGCCCATCCGCAACCTCTACCTCACCGAAGCCTATGCCCTCCCCTACAAAGGGTGCTGGCTCGGCCTTGACAGTGCCTGCAACTGGGAATACATCAAAGGGTCGGCCCACATTGACGTTGGCTCCGAACTCCTCTTTGACATTTTCCCCGCCACCATCGCCGAATTTGCCAACCTGCAAGGCTGGAGCGACGACTTCCCCACCCAAAACGATCAGGACAACGACGGCGTGCTCAACGAAGACGTGGGCGGGGCTGACCCCAACGACACCGACAGCGACAGCGACGACGATACGGTGTCGGATTTGACCGAACTGACCGACGGCACCGACCCGCAAAACGCCGACAGCGACGGCGACGGCTTAACCGATGCCGACGAACAGCTTTATTACACTGACCCCAACGATTGGGACACCGACGACGACGGCCTCAACGACTACATCGAAGCGGTGGTTGGCTGGCTTGTCGCCTATGACGACGGCAGCGGCGTGATGCGTGTCTGGTCAAACCCGCTGCTGGCCGATGCCGACGGCGACAAGCTCAATGATTTCAAGGAGCTTACCTTTGGCCTCAATCCTGATGTCCCTACCGACCCCGACATTATTGCCAACATCATCGAGATTGAGAATTTACAGGTGACAGAAGTCGGGCAGCCCAAGCTGCTGCTTCGCTTTGAAGAGCCAGCCACGGCCACCGTCTTCCAGGACAACTCCGGCAACGATTACGACGGCAGTTGCCGCACCGGTGAATGCCCCGTGGCGGCCAGCGAAGGGCGTTACGGCACGGGGGCCTTTTTCCAGACCACCGATGAAATCGCCCTGGGCGAATTTGTCACCTCCTTCCAAGAGCCGTTTAGCCTTGGGCTGTGGGTCAAAACCCAGCAGCAATCACGCAATCTGTTTTCCAAAGGAGATGGGGATTCTAGCTGGGAAGCGGGTGAGACGGTTTTGCACGTCATGGGCAACGGTGTGCCAGAACTCATCCAGTTTACAGGCACCAATGGCGTTTTTGAACACATTCGCGGCACGACGGCCATCACCGATAACAAGTGGCATCATCTCATGCTGGTTTGGGATGGGGTTGCCGCCAAACTGTATCTGGATGGGGTGAATGCCACCGATGTCGGGAACACAGACTACACAGGAACGCTGCCCGATTTGGACACCTATACGCTTTCGGTGGGGGGCGGCCACAGCGTTGGCGAAACGAATTATGGCAATCAGGATGACTTTGTGGTCTATGATTATGCGCTGACGGGCAGCAAAGTGGTGGACGTAATGAACGGCCGTTTCAACACCCACGACCTCATCCTCCGTCCCAACGACAGTATCAGCTACCAAGCTGCCGTTGCCAACACCCTGCCCGCGCAGGACGTAGATGGCTACCTGCTGGGTGCCAGCAGCTACCAAACGCCAACTATCACCGCGCCGCTGGTCGTGCTGCCCTTTGACCAAAGCGATTACGTAACCGTCTTCACCAACAGCGTTGGCAATGAGAGCAGCAGCGTGACCTGCGTGGAAGATGGCAGTTGCCCCACCCTGGGTGCGGCCGGCCGCTATGGCAACGCCGTCGAGTTCAACGGCAGCAACGACTATCTCAACCTCCATACCGTCAGTCGCGGTCAGGGATGGCAAAGCATCGCCTTCTGGATTCGCCCCAGCAGCTTCCCCGCCAGCGGCCAAACCGACACCATTTTGGCAACTGACGGCGATGGCCTGGGTGACGTGCAAATCAAGATTGACGACACCGGCCATCTCCTCTTTGACATTGGCAGCACCATCGTGCAGTACAACTACAACTGTGATGCCACCGATAGCTGCACCAGCCACGACCGCGTTTGGGCTACTGCCCACCGCAGCTATAATGCACTGGCCCTCAACAGTTGGCGGCATGTCGTCATTAACTATCAATATCTGCCAGAGTCCCAAGGGTATCTCCCGCTTGACCCCTCTACCATTTACTTCAACGACGTGGCCGACAGCACTGCTTACCACAGCATGGCCGCCGCGCCGCCAACGCTGAACATTGGGCCAGGGCGTTTGGGCAACAGCATGGCGGGGGATGAGGGGTTTAACGGCCGTTTAGACGAACTTGTCCTCTACAACGGCACCACCCTCCTCAACGAAACCAACCTCGCCCGCCGCACCGAAGTGATGAATGGCAACTACTACCCCGGCCTCAACAGCAACTCCGGGTTAGCCCCCACCTGGCCTTCTTACCTCCTCAAATTCGAGGAAACCACCGCCACCCGCACCGTGGGGCTGGTCAACGAAATCAGCAACGGCCGCGCCGCCCTCTGCGCCTCGGCCGCAAGCTGCCCCAGCATCAACGCCAGCGGCGTTTTTGCCGAAGCGATCAGCTTTGATAGCAGCAATGATTACCTAACCCTCAACCACGTCCTCAACCCCGCCAGCGAAAGCTTCACGGCGATGGCCTGGGTCAAACCCAGTAGCGTGAGCAGCGGCACCATCTTGCAGCAGCAAGACGGCAGCGGCACGGGTCGCGCCTGGTTGGGGCTGCAAAGCGGCAAGCTGTTCAGTACGCTGGGCGGCAGCAATCTCACCAGTTCGCAAAGCATTAGCAACGGACAATGGAGCCACGTCGCCGTCACCTACGATGGCACCACACTACGGCTTTATGTCAACGGCGTGCTGGGGGCGGAAGCGGCGCGGACGATGGAATCCACTCTGGGCGACATGCTCATTGGCGTGGACAAGGCTTTTGGCACCCCCTTCAATGGGCTGATGGATGATCTCGTTATCATCCCTGATGCCACCAGCAGCGAAGGCATTGCCGCCATCATGAACCACAGCCACCCGGCCATCCACGTCGCCGAGCCGTTTGTGCCGTTTCACATTGACTCCACCATCAACAGCGAAACCGACGTGCTGGCTGCCCTTTCCCGCCTGGACACAAGCAGCTATATGACCACCTATGCCAAAGCGTTGCCCAACCCGGTTTGCACCACCTGCCCCGAAATTCTGGACAGCAGCGGTGCTGGCCTGTCGCTCCAGTTTGACGGCGTGGATGATTGGATCAACCTGGGTGAACTGAACTATTTGAGCAACGAATTTACCGTTGGCTTCTGGTTCAAAACGGATCAGGTAGCGGTGCAGACGCTGTTCTCCACGGTGGGCAGCACCGGTACGCTGCCGGGCGTGCTGGGCGAAATTACTGCCGACGGCCGCTTTCGCTATCTTCATCGTGGCCCACTGGGCGGCACGGGCGGCACCAGCTTGCTCAGTGCCAGCTCGGTGGCCGATGGCGAATGGCACTACGCCACGCTGACACGGGAACGCACGCTCGATTTCTTCACCTTTAACGTGACGCTCTACATTGATGGGGTGCAGCAAGCAACGGCCGTTGATAATGAGTCCATTGGCGACCTGACCGATGTCTATATCGGCCGTTTCCGCCCCGCCACCCCGCGCTACTTCCACGGCGAACTGGACGAGATGTTTATCTCCAAAGGGGGTGTGGATGTCAACGGCGTGGCGACGCTCATGGCGCGGTCTGCCCCCAACAGCTATGACGGCAGCGTGAGCGGCACGGCGACGGTGGATGGGGATGCGGGCAGCAGTTGGCAGCGGTTTGAACAAACGGTGGAGGCGGCGTTGCAGTTGCAAACGGCCGTTCCCCTCCTTATCGTGGACGACCGCCAAAGCGACCTGCTACTAATGGCTCCCTTTGAAGAAGTCCCTGGTGCCACCCAGTTTGAAAACCTCGTTGCCGCCGAAGCCGACCTAAGCTGCATCACCAGCGACGGCTGCCCGTCGGCCGGGCTGCGCGGCATGGTAGACCGCGCCGCCTTCTTTGATGGGGTAGATGATGCTCTCGTGGGGCCAGACTTCCTAACAAACAACGCCACCATTGCCGCCTGGGTCAAGGCAGATCGCGGCACGATTGTTGACATGCGAAACGGCAACCTCCGTTCGGGGATGTATCTCGACATGGCAGGGCTGCATCTGACCGTCAACCGCAGCAACGGGACGATTGACCTCTATGATGTGGCGGTGACGCTGCCGGAAAATGAGTGGGTGCATGTCGCAGCAACCTTCTCCGGCGGCATTGGCTCGGTTTATGTCAACGGCGTGCTTGCCAACAGCGTCAACACCAACTTCGTCTCCGGCGACAGCATCCGGGGGGAGTCGCCCGTTGTTGGTGGCAACCGCTTCAACACCAACCTGCTGCACGGCTATCTCGACGACCTCCGCATCTACAACGGCAGCTTGTCGGCCGCCGAAGTGCAAACGCTCTTTAACGATTCGGCTCCCAAACTGCGCTTTGAGTTTGACGAAGACAGCAGCGCCATCACCTTCACCGATGCCTCGGTCAACCGCTACGTGGGCAACCCGACGACGACCACGACGTTTAATGCCACCCTCGGCCACAACGTCACCACCACCTCTCCCATCGCTGGCAGCGACGGCCAAATTGGCAACACCGCCTACTTCGACGGCAGCGGCGTGGTGGAGGTAGTGGGCGCGGCCAGCAGCGTGGACTTCGCCAGCGAATTCACCATCATGGCCTGGGTCAAAACCGACCAAAGCGGCGTGGGGATTTTGGCGGAAACGGACAGCGACAGCAGTTGGGAAGCGGGGGAAAAGGTGTTTTACCTCGATAGCAGCGGCTATCCGACCTTTGTCGGGCATGGTAACAATTACATTCGCTCCACAACGGCCGTTAATGACAACACCTGGCACCACATCGCCGTCAAATGGGACGCCGTTTCCGGCATTGGCAAAATTTTTGTGGATGGGGTTGACGTGACCTCGGCCGATACCTATGCCGGGAACAACGCCGACAACCCCAGCAACAGCATCAAAATTGGGGCGGGCAACTTCAACAACAGCGAAGCCCCCAACCGTTTTGCTGGTAAGATGGATGAGATGGCGGTTTACGGCCGTTCGCTCCTCGACCAGGAAGTTTGGTCTATCTATCTGCGTGAACTGCGCTGGTACCGCGCCAGCGACTACACCCTACTGCTGATTGACGGCGACGCACCCACCATCCAACTGGCAACCACCTACCCCTATCGCCCCGTTGGTTACACCCAGCTCATGGTGCAAACGGCCGATCCTACCTCCGTTGTCACCCTGCTGGACGTGGGCATCAAAGCCCCTGGCAGCAGCAGCTTCGTTTGGCAGGGGGCGGTTGAATGTGCCGACAACGCCAGCCCCGGCGTGGCCTGGTGTCCCTCGTTCGACAGCGCCACCCTCGGCGGCGAAGGGGTGTACCAACTCAAATTCCGCGCTGTGGATGCGGTGAGCAATGAAACGACCAGCAGCATCTATCAGCTCATTGTGGACGGCACGCCGCCCGTGGCCGCCAGCAGCTACAGCAGCAGTTGGATTAGCGCCAACGAAACGGCCGGCGACACCCTCGCCTGGACGATTCCGCTCAACGGAACGATTAGCGACCCCAATGTCGGTTCGGCGGCGGGCAGCGGCGTGGTGGCTAACACCGTCAAAGTGGCGTTGGTCAACGGGCTGGGGCTAATTCTCGACGGCTCGGCGCAACTGGCAACGGCCAGCGGCGGGGCGTGGAGCCTTGATTATGTGGCGGCGGGAGAACGGCCGTTTGGCCCCTACACCGTCGTCGTCTATGCGGAGGATGCGGTGGGGAATACAGTGGAAACGGCCGTTGGCACCATTTTGCTCGACGAACGCCCGCCCAGCAGCGACATCAACCTGTGGCAGCTTCCCCCGCTGGTCATCAGCCAAACCCTCACCCTCTCCGGCACCGTCAGCGAGGCCGAAGATTGGGGCGGGGCGCTGGCTCGCTACCACTTTGAGGAAGCAAGCGGGTCTACCACCTTCCACGACTCCAGCGTGCAGCAAGACCATGCCACCTGCACCAACTGCCCCGACGTGACGGCTGGTATCTTTGGGCAAGGGCTATCGTTTAACGGCACCAACGACACCGTAGAGATTCCCAACCTCTTTGACCCCAGCAGCGACCCGTTCTCCGTGTCGCTCTGGTTCAACGCCGCCAGCGCAGGCAATGGCACAACGCGGGTGTTGGTGCAGCAAACCGATGGCACGGGACAAGGGCGGGCACTGCTCTTCCTAAACGGCAACAATAAACTTGCCTCAAACTTGGGTGGCACCAGCACCACCGGCCTGCAAACCGTGTCGCTGGACAGTTGGCACCACGCTGCCCTCACCTGGAATGGTGCTACCTTGTCGCTCTATCTTGACGGGGTGCTGGACAACGCCGGAACGCCAACCGCCGAAGCCGCCAACGGTGGGCTACAGCTTGGCAGCAACCGCAACAGCACCACCTTCTTCCCCGGCACAATGGATGAAGTGGTTTTCTTCGACCACGCCCTGTCCGCCTACGCCGCCTACGTGCTGGCGCAGGACGAGGTTTATGGCACCAATACTGTCGAGGTTGGCTTTGAGCAAATTGACTTTGCTACCCTTAACAGTGGTGTGGCCGTACAGCCGACCAACGCGCCGCAGTCCAATGCCCCAGCCACTATCTGGCAGTCGGCGACGGTGGAAAACACGGGTGCCAACCTGTCCATCTGGTCGCTGTTGGATGATGCGACGGTGGAAAATTACTTCAAAATCCTGCTGCGCGGCACCGATGCCGACGGCAACGTGAGCGGTGTGGCAATGGTGTGGCGCGGCCTCATTGACCGCGTGCCGCCGCAGGTGACGGCCACGGGGGCGCACGTTGGCGACAGCAGCAACCCCGAAACGGAATACACCTACAGCTTTAGCGACTTCCTGCTCGACGAGACCAATTTTGTGATGCCCTGTAGCGGTGGCGATCTGGTTAGCACAACCTATAGCGATGCCACGCTGCCGTATGACGGGTTGCCCTACCAGGTGACGGCCACCTGCCACGTGGCGGGCTGGGAAGCCAGCCGCGACATCACGGCGTGTGACGTGGCGGGGCACTGCACCACGGTGACAGTGGTGCCGGATTCGTCTTGTGCCACGCCAACGGCCGTTTCTGACCTCGCCGTCACCCCTAGCGGCGCACAGGTCACGCTCAATTGGACGCACGGTGCCAGCAACACCGATTACCGGGTGTTCCGCTTTACCGCCCCCTACTTTAGCCCTACGGACAGCGGCGTGGTGGAACTAACCGGTTCGATTGTCTACAGCGGCGGCACGGCTTCGATTGTGGACGGCGACGTGATTTTGGGGAATCCGGCGGTGAACTTCTACTACTATGTGGTGGGGGTGAATGGGTGTGGGGCGGAAACGGCCGTTTCTAACCACACCGGTGTCTTTGATTTCGGGATTGTGCCGGGAACACCGTAAGGGATTATGTGGAGGGTAAACGGCCGTTTACCCTCCGGCCACACCTTCTAATTATGAACCCACATTACCAATCATACTTGATTCGTTTTCACCAGCGGGCTGGGGAAGCGCACTGGCGAGCCACATTAGAAGATGCCGCATCGGGTGAAACGCTGCGTTTTGCCACCGAGCTAGACCTTTTGCGCTATGTGCTGCGGCAGCTTGCCCAGAAAGGACTGGCACCACCTGAGCCTTTGCCGAATCGCGGCGAATCGGTACAAGACAAGAAATAACACAGAGTTACACGGAGGTAAGAAAGAGTTTCACAGAGAAAGAGAAAACAATAGCTCATTTCCTCTCTGTGCCTCTCTGTGGGACTCTGTATAACGTTTTTGGTTCTGGCTTCTCTGGGTTAGGCTGGTGGCTGTAGGGCAGATCATTATGCCTGGCCCTGCTCTGTGCCAAATATTGTTTGAGCAAACGGCCGTTTTTCTTCCAGTTTGGCAACAAAAAGGGGCAGATTGCTCTGCTGAAAGAGGTCGTGGGCTTGCTGCCTCATCGCCTGCCCCTCAGCCTGCTGTCCCCTTTCCTGCAAATAATCTGACCACTGCCAGAGGATAATGGCGTGGTCGCGCCCTAAATTTGCGCCAGCAAAGAAGGTGACAGCCTGGCGAAAACAATCCGCAGCGGTCATGAACTGGTGGCTGCCGTCGTGGCTAATCGCAATTGGTTGCCCCATTTTGGCCGCCACCGAACCAAAGGCACGCCAGGCGCGGCCAGTTTCGGCCGGGTTGTTGCGTTGGGTCAGGTCTAGGGCGTGCTGCGCGGCGGCCAGGGCGGGGGCGACCTGATTTTGCCCGATATAGGCTTCGGCCAAAATGCGATACGCATCGGATAGGCCAAACCAATCGCTAGTGGTCTGGATGAGGGTTTCAAGCTCGGAAACGGCCGTTTCATAATTCCCTAACCGCACCTGCGCCCCACACCAGTTGCTCAGGTTGAGTGCCTCCCGACTCCGGTTGTGAATAGCACGGCTAAGAACCAATGCTCGCTCATAATAACGCGCCGCCAGCACAAAATCCCCCTGTATCCGGGCAACCTCCCCCATATTGTTGTAGGTGCTTAACTCGCCCACGCGATGGCCTAACTGTTGAAAAAGCACTAGGCTTTCTTGAAGCTGGGAAACGGCCGTTTCGTACCGCCCTAACCAATAATAGTTCACAACCCCCAACAAATTGAGGTGCCGCGCCGTTTCCTTGACGTTTTGCACGCTTTGGCTGAGGCGCAGCCCTTCTTGCGCGGCAACCAACGCCGCCTCCGCTTGCCCCAGCCGAAAATGCGCCCACCCCTGGCGATAGAGGGCTTCGGCCAACTGGATGGGGTGGGTTGTCGGCAATTGTTTGAGCTTAGTGATGACTTGAACGGCCGTTTCCAGCGACGCTTCATCATGTCCCAAACTCTCTTGCACCCCCGCCAGCGCAATCAGCGCGTCAACTTGGCTGGCATTATCTTGCGCCCCATCAAGTGCCTGCTGCAAATAAAAAGCAGCATCGGTGTAGCTGCCAATGCTTTGCAAATGGCGGGCCAGCAAAATAGCCAGTTGTGTCACATGTGGCACCTGAGCAGCAACCGCCGCATCGGTGATGTGGCGCAAATGAACGGCCGATAAGGGAATGGTGGAAAGATGCCCCTCTTGCCGCTGATGTTCCAGCAGGGCGTGTTCAATGGTGCGAACAACGGCCGTTTGTGCCACCAATCGCTGCCCCGCATCCGCCACCATGCCCAACGTGTAGGCCGAAACCAGCCGGTGCATAACGGCCGTTGTCCCCGCTTCCAGCTTCAAAAACCCCAAAGCCACCACGCGAGCCAAGGCATCCTCAGCCAGCAATAGCTGTAGCACCGAATCATCCTTCCGCACCGCCGCCAACAGCAGCGATTTGGGAACAGGCTCGCCGGAGGCAAAACAAGCGGCACACAGCAAAAGCTGCTGCGCCATCTGCCCCTCACTGCTATCGGCGGCAAATTGCTGCAAGCTAAAGGCAAAGGTTCGCGCCACGTTGAGATCATGTCCAGTTGGGGAATGGCTGCTGCCCCACCCTTGCAGAGAAGGATGGTGAAAAAGCCCGCCGTCTCGCAATTGGAAAAGATACGCCGCTGGGCTTATTTCCGGGTATCGCTGCAAAAACCCACCGGCCAAATGGAGTGCCAGCGGCAAATGCCCCACCTCGCGGGCAATATCAGCCGCTTCGTTGGCGGCCAGGCGGGGCGTAACCCGCTGCAAATAGGCCACGCTTTCCGCAGGGGTCAGCGTGTCTAGGGGAATGGTGGTCATGTTTAGCTCGCGTGCCCAATGGCTGCGGCGGCTGGTGAGCAACATGTGGCACCCGCCGGTAACGGGCAGCCAGCTTGTGAGCAGCGTTTCGCTCTCGCAGTTGTCAAAAATCAGCAAGCGTGAGATGGGTTCTTGCCACGCCCGCTGCACCCGCTTCACCTGATCCGCTAACGTGAGCTGGTCTTGGTCGCTAAACAACCTCATGCCGCGCTCGCCGCCGATGAGGGAGATTTCTGCGGTAACGGTGTCGGCGGCATCAAAGTTGAGCCAAAAGACACCGCCGGGGAAAAAACGGCCGTATCTATAGGCAAACTCCACCGCTAACTGGCTTTTGCCCAACCCACCCAGGCCGGTAATGGTAACAACGGGAGGGCTGTTATGCTCATTTGCCAACAGGGCTGCCCCTAGCTCGCGCAAGCACGCCTGACGACCCACAAAATCGGCGTTGCGACGGTAAGGCAGGTAGGCATTGGCGGGTAGGGGGCCGGGATCTGGCACGGTTCCGGCGGTGTAGGTGGGGGGCGGGGTGCGGGAAACGGCCGTTTCCCTCTGGGCAATTTGTTCCACCAAGACAGCCGTAGCTGACTCCGGCTCCACCCCCAATTCCGCCCACAAATGCTGCCGACACCGCTCATACTGCTGGAGTGCGGTAGTGGCTTGTCCACTGGCGGCCAAGAACTGAAGCAACGCCCGCCACGCTTCTTCATTCAAATCATCCAACGCCAGCCATCGTTGCGCCGCCGCCACCCCTACGGCCCACTGCCGCCCCTCCATATACGCACGGCAAAGCCGCACATATCCTTGATGCACCCGCTGGCGCAGTTGTTCACGGGTGAGCAGCAGCCATTCGTTGAAATAAGGGGCGTTGGCAAGGTGAAACCCTGCAAGCAGATCCCCCCGATAGTGCTGTAAGGCATGGTCGAGTTGGGTTGTTTCCGTAGCTGCCAAACCGGCTTCTAGCAGATAGAAATCCACGAGATCGTCGGCCGTTGGCTGGTAATGAATGTGGGTGCGAGTGACGTGCAGCCCAGCAGAAAGGGGGCGAATGCGGTTGAGCAGGCGGCGCAGGCTTTGCAGGGAACTGGTGGTGCTGTTTTCTACCCACAGCAGGTCGGCCATTGCTTCGCGGGGGTATGTTTGCTGGGTGATGATAAGGTAGGTGAGCAGGGCGCAGCCGATGGGGCTTTTCATCAGAACGGCCGTTTCCCCGTTGTCGGTTATTTCGAGCGTACCTAATAATTTGAAATGTTGTGCCATATTCGACCCATGTGTAGGGTCAAAGTATAGCAATGGTTATCTGTTTTGGAGAAGGAGGGTGAGTAGGCCATATTTCCCATATGGCTTGGGGGGAGTGGGGGGAGAGAACGGCCGTTTTCCCCACCACACACAGCGGAAAAAACGGCCGTTTTCCCTATAGATTATCGTATAGCTCTCTCGTATGCATTGTTTCTGGCAGACTGATTGTTCTAAGATGTTCACGCCTTTTTTTCTCAGAAAACACCCTTTTAAAATTAAGATTCTAAGAACGGCGTTTTATAAGGCCTAGTTTCTGCAATAGTTGGCAAATTCTTGGAATATATAATGACGGATATTGAAAATAAATTGGAACTTGCTCGACAAGAGTTGCTCGATTTAACCTTTCGCAATAGTTTAATTAACTACCGCTTATTAAAAGCAAAGGGATTAGAAATTGATGATGATCCTGAACTGCTTTTACAAACATTAGTTTTTGGAAATAATAGCATTTCTTTTCTGCCCAGAATTGATAAGGGACAGAATTTGCAGGTAAAAGATAAGAATGAGTTACTTAAAAATGAGTTAATTGTTCGCAATGCAAATCAACGCCAAGCATCTGCCCGTGATGAGGTTAACATCCGAACAATCCATCCCGATGAGGAACTGCAGAAACGGTTATTGCGTACCTACTATGATGCACGTACTTATATTCAAGAGCAAGGAGTGAACGTGCTTTATCTTGCAATAGGCATGCTTGAATGGTATGAAACTAGAGATAGCCTTCAAAAACATTTAGCTCCGTTAATCTTAATCCCTGTAGAGCTAAGTCGCTCAAGTGTAAATGCTCAATTTCACTTAAAATATATGGGCGATGAATTAAGTACTAATATATCGCTTCAAGCTAAATTAAAACAAGATTTTGGTTTGACTCTGCCAAATTTACCTGAAAGTGTTGATGATATAGATATCGGCAAATTTTTTGAGAAAATTTCGGAAGTTATCTTGGCTCACGATCATTGGACAGTTAATAAAAATGCTCTCATTCTTGGTTTTTTTTCCTATGGCTCATTTCTCATATATAACGATTTAGATTTAGCCAATTGGCCCGACGATAATAAACTAACAGGCCATCCAATTTTGAAGGCTCTATTAAGTGATGTTGGGTTTCCTACACCACTCCATCTGCCTATCAATGGAAGTCAACGATTGGATGATCAAGCTATATTAAAAGATACATGTCAAGTAGTTGATGCTGACAGCTCACAGATTCAAGCGATTTTAGAAGTTAACGCTGGATACAATCTAGTTATTCAAGGGCCACCGGGCACGGGAAAGTCTCAGACGATCACAAATTTTATTGCTGAAGCACTCAACCAAGATAAGACAGTTTTATTTGTTGCCGAGAAGATGGCTGCCTTAGAAGTCGTTAAGCGTCGCTTAGATGGGATTGGGCTAGGTCATGCTTGTATCGAACTTCACAGTCAAAAAACCCCAAAAAAAGTATTTCTTAAAGAATTGCAACAGACTTTTGAATTAAGAGAGATAGCATCGTTGAAGAATGCTTTCCAAAAGCAAAGCCTTGTACAATTGTATGATAAGCTTAATTCTTATTGTGATGCCTGCTTGACTGACAAAACTCAAAATGGAGTGCTTTCCAAAACCTGAAAACAGGTTATCTTTCTTGATTCACCACTA
>JAGQGA010000480.1 GCA_020432595.1 Anaerolineales bacterium
GGCTTCATACCGATTGAGCCAATCATAGATGGTATCAGTTTTACGGGCTTTGAGCAGGCCATGTTGAGCCACCCATGCCCCACAGGCTCCGGTCGCAATTTGCAGCAGGGCTGAAGCGCGTTCGCGCAGATAGGGCTTGGTGGCCTTATCACGCAAGTGGATAAGTTTTGTTTCTTCTGTTAGGGTCAAGTTGAGGGTTCGATAACGAGGGATAAAGGGTCTCCTTTTTTGGGTTGATTTTCCCTCTATTATACCATACGCTCTCAACTCTTTTTTTACCCGTTTAATTTGTTAATGTGCAAGAGACTAGCTCCTGCCAATATTTGCTCGGCGCAAGCCAACGCCAGCCGCGTCTTCCCCATACCCCCGGCTCCCACAATCGTCACCAAACGTGTAGCCGGATTAGCAATATGTTGACTGAGAGCTGCCAATTCTGTCTCACGGCCAATAAAGGGTGTGGCTGGTGGCGGCAGATTGTTGGGAATTGGGATAGGTGTGTCAGGAGAAACGGCCGTTACCGTCTCCGGCATGGGCGGTGGTTCAGCAGCTACCTCCTCAAGGATGGTCAGCACATCAGGCATAGGTGCCATGTAAGTCTTGGTACGGGCAAAGGTGATAAAAGCTGACTGCTGTGCCGGTGGAATTTTGAGTGCAGTCGTCATTAATTCAGTCAACTGCTTAGACGGCCGTCGCTCATCCTGCTCAATCTTACGAACTGTGGCGACAGAGCAGCCTATCTGCTGCGCCAACTCATCCTGTGTTAAATCCAGTTGTCGTCGTCGCTGTTTTAGCCACTGTCCAAATGTCAACTCCACACTCATCTAGCACCCCGTCAAAAACGAAAACCTCTCGGAGGCTTCTGCCTCAAAACTACCTCCAGGATCAAACCCCCAGCAGGTTGGGCGTTACAAGCTACCCAATTGTACCACTTTTTGTCTTACTTTCTGTAACAGCAAATGAGCTTATGCCTCTCTCCTAAAAATGCTTGAATGAAAGCAGATTTATTTTACTCAAGCAAGGGTGAGATCATGAAATACCTATGGACATGGAACGCTATCCTTGCCCTAATGATTATTATCGCGGGCTATCTTTTGCAGCGGACACAAAGTAACGCTAGCGCGTTGGCCGTAGTCGCAGAAGTGCCAACGGCCGTTGCCCACACCATCCGCCAGGCCACTGTCCAAATCACCATGATACAAACACAATGGAGCGAGCCAACAGCCACCAACAGTGATACAACACAACTAACCATGACCTCTCATTTAGAGCAACACAGTGACAAAGGCATTGGCACATTACTGGCTTATGAGGGTGAAACACTGCTTATTTCCCACGATCATTGGTCAGCTTTTTCCAGCACGGTCGATCCTTGGACGCATGAAATCTGTACAATGGCTCCCGATCTTGTACAGTTCCATGATGCAAACGGCCGTTTCCTCTTAGAAATGACGGGTAATGCCTTTAGCCAGTTATTGCTCTTCCACGACGGCGGCACTTTAATCCTACGTGCACCACAAAGCCTAACAGCCCAACTGTCCAGCAAAGCGGCATTGGGAGATGTGGCCTCGTTGCAAGCAGGCGATATTGTCTACGTAGCGCATCGTCAGGTCAATCAAAATGATGTCGTCGTGATGATGGCATCTGAGGTCATAGCAATTGAGCCCCGCGATAATCGGCCAATATTGTCACTGCACAGCGTGGATGGGCAGACCATTGAACCGGGTGATTCAGGTGGTGGGGTATGGCTAGAAGACGGCCGTTTTGTTGGCAACATGTGGATGACAGTTATCGAGGTGCATCGGAATTGGTGGCGATTTTACCAGCCTGTAGAAATCGCAACAGCGCGCAGCCAAGCCGCTGGTCTGACTGAGGATTTGCTGCAACTAGTGTCACTGTTCCTCAAACGATAGAAAATATCAGGGGTGCACCCATCTACGGTGATGGGGTAGAATGGGAGCCAATTCTACACAACGACTTTGCACACAGGAAAACCTGCATCACATATGATGAAACAGCGGCACTCTATTTGTCTTGTTGATGACCTGCCCCCCGGCGAGCGCAAAATTGTGCAAATTGGGCGACGCTCGATTGGCATTTTTAATGTGGCGGGGACGTTCCACGCCATCAAAAATGTGTGCCCGCACCAGGGTGCAGAACTGTGCCGGGGACCAATTGGGGGTACAATGCTGCCTGGTCTACCCGGCGAATATCGCTACGGGCTGGAAGGACGGGTATTGCGCTGCCCCTGGCACTTTTGGGAGTTTGATGTGACGACGGGTGAAATGGTGTTTATGCCGGATCCCCTGCGGGTGAAGACGTATGAGGTGGTGGTGGAAAAACGGCCGTTTCTGGAAAAATACACCGTCACCATCGAAGCCAACGAAGTCGTCCTCTATCTGTAAAAATCAGGTTAATAGGAGTTAAACATGGGCAACAGCCCCTCACGAAGAATGAAAACAGGACGCTGATTCACCTGATTTTCCTGATCAGTTTAATCAGGAAAATCTGCGTCCTATTTTCAGGACGAAAAAACAATATGTACATGAAAAACCACATCCTCGCCGCCTTACAAGAAGAATTTGATCATTGGCAGCGGCTGCTTGCCAGCCTCAGCGAAACAGAACTCACCACCCCCCAACTATCCTCTAGTTGGTCCATCAAAGACGAAATTGCCCACCTGTGGGCATGGCAGCAGCGCACACTAGCCCGCTTAGACGCAGCTTTGCTAAACCAAGAACCCCAATTCCCCCAATGGTCAACGCTAGATCCGGAGGAATACGACAACACCGACCCCGTCAACAACTGGATCTATCAAACCTCCCGCGAACAGCCCTGGACCGTCGTCCATCAACGGTGGCAGACTGGTTATCTGCAAATTTTAGAAAAAGCGGCCGCCATATCAGAAAAAGATTTGTTAGATAGCAGCAAATACCCCTGGCTAGAAGGCCATCCGCTCTCCACCTACCTCGTTGCCACCTATGACCACCACCAGGAACATTTAGAAATTTTGCTGGCGCAGCTACCCCATCGGCCACAATAAAAGGAATTTTCGCATGGCATCCAGACGAACCCGCCCCAACCGCCGCCCGCAAACCACCCCCTTCCTCAACATCCCCTACCAAAAAGAACTGCGCCACCCGTGGCCGCCCTATGAAATTGCCTCCCCCCAGCAGCTTGAAGAAATTCACCAAGCTTCCATGCACATTTTGGAAAACACCGGCCTACGCTTCCTGGACAGCGAGGCGTTGTCCCTGTGGGAAGCGGCCGGAGCCAAAGTCAACCACCAAAGCCAGCACGTCTGGCTAGATCGTGGCCTCATCACCGAACTGGTTGCCAAAGCCCCCGCCAGCTTCACCTTCCGCGCCCGCAATCCCGAACGCAGCCGCTTTATCGGCGAAAACAGTGTCAACTTCACCGCCTCCGGCGGTACCGTCTTCGCCAACGACCTGCGGCGTGGCCGCCGCCCTGGCACACGAGCCGATTGGATTGAGCTTGGCAAGCTCATCCAAATGACCAATGTCATTCACTTTGCCCCCGGTGGCCACGTTGTCATGCACGATGTGGCCGTCCACGAAAAACATCTGGAACAATACCTGCTGGGTACGCTTCTTTCCGATAAACCCCTCATGGGAGCCGCCCACAGCCGCATAATTCCGTCCGATGTCATCGAAATGGCAAAACTGGTACACGGCGATGACTTGCGCCCCGAGCTTGGCCCCGTTACCGGCGGCGTTGTCAATGCCAATAGCCCCCTCGTCTATGACGAACGGATGCTGGGCGGCATGATAACCTACGGCCGCGCCGGGCAATTTGTCATTGTTACCCCCTTCATCCTGGCCGGAGCCATGAGTCCCGTGACAATGGCGGCCGCCCTTGCCCAGCAAAACGCCGAAGCACTGGCGGGCATTGCCCTCATCCAGCTTGTGCGGCCGGGCGCACCTGTTGTCTATGGTGGTTTCACAACCAACGTGGATATGCGAAGCGGCGCACCCGCCTTTGGCACACCGGAAGGGGCATGGGCATTTTTTATTGGGGCGCAGTTGGCACGACACTACGGTCTCCCCTATCGCGGCAGCGGTTCGCTGAACACGGCCAACATTCCCGACGGGCAAGCCATGTCGGAATCGCTGTGGTCGCTCTGGCCGTGTATGCTGTCGCACACGAATTTAGTGCTCCATGCGGCCGGCTGGCTGGAATCAGGGCTAACCTTCTCCTACGAAAAGTTCATCATGGACGTGGAAAATGTGGCGATGATGCAATATATGCTGCGTGGGCCTGAATGGAACAATGATGCGTTTGCGCTGGGAGCCATTGACGAAGTGGGGCCGGCCGGACACCATTTTGGCACAGCCCACACCCAGGCGCGGTACCAGACCGCCTTTTACCCGAACTTTTTGCACGACCGCCGCAACAACGGCACCTGGATTGAAGCGGGGAGCGAGGACACCGCCCAGCGTGCCT
>JAGQGA010000481.1 GCA_020432595.1 Anaerolineales bacterium
TATGGATTTTGTTGCCACCACCAACTTGCATCCACTGAGTGAGCGGGAGGCGTTGAAGTGGCTGCGGGGGAGGGGGATGGTGGGAGAGGATACATAATATAGGATGCTAAAGAGTTGAAAAGATAAGGGTCAACCCGTATTGTAAGATTTCCAAACCACTGAATGAAAATTTTGTAGTGCCACCAACCTGCATCCAGTGATCGCTATATACCTTGCTCCAAAAACTGCCCCGGCGTGTTGTGAACCATACAAAAAGCGGTTGGGGCAAATACCCCAACCGCTTTTAATCAAACAATCTAACCGTTTGACCCCATCAGGCCAAACCGCATTCTATCTTACCAGGCACCCGAAACAACCGCTGAACAAGTATTCGTTCCCGCTTCACAAACCTGGAAAGACCATGTGCCGCCGCCCTTGCCAAAAGAGCCTACCGTTTCAGAGCCATCATTGGCTGTGGTTGTATACAAGCTGCCGTTGTAATAAATGTCCACGCTACCGCCGTTTGCCCCACTCCAGGTCAAGTCAGCATACTTGTTGCCCTGCGTTTTATAAGCATTCACGTTTAAGGTGATGCTGCCAGGATTTGGCGTAGCTGTTGGCGGAACCGAAGTTGGTGTTGGTGGTACAGAGGTTGGGGTTGGCCCTACGGGTGTAGGTGTGGGGACGGTGCCAGGGTTACAACTGTAGCTGAAGGAGCCAATGTAGGTTCCCCAACGGCCGTTTGTCGTCCCCGTGTTCTTGCTATACTCACCCAAATACCAGAAAGTCGTCCCCGCCGGGTCAACCGTCATTTCCGTGTAGTCACCCCAGCGGCGCGGAGCCGATGTTTCAAACGACGTATACGCAATTTCACCTGCTTTTAGCTGCGTTTCCGCTTGCAGTGTCCCTGCGGCATCCGTTGCCAACCGACCCGTGACAAACACACCAGGGTACATGCTGCTGCTCGACTTGCTATAACCAACCGCCATATTACCGCACGCATCCACCGCCAAATCGGCAAAGGTGCGATATTGCCCGCTGCTGCCGTAAACACCAGCATCCACAACCGTGGCCGTAGCCGGATCAATCTTAGCCCAGCGCACACAGTTCACTGTGCCGCCACCGGGATTACACGCCACTGTGGAAGAAGACCAAGCAAACCCATCACGATACTCAAAATCCTGTGGCCGGAAATCGTTGCCTTGCAGCGTTTGCCCGCCTTGCTGCGGTGTATCAACCGGCAATCCGGCCGTGACACCCGTAGCGGCATTCAAATTCACCGTGCCAACGGTGCTAAAGCTGTTGGCCCCAAACGGGTTGTTCCAGGCAAAAACCGTGTGGGTGCTGCCATCATAATTCGTTTCAGCAAAAAAGTAGTGCGGACCACTACTCGGCCAGGTTCCTTGTGCCCACCCGTGCAGGTTGAGGGGTTGTGGCGTGTCATGGGTGATCCCCAGCCCTCTGGTCACTGAAGTAGCCGCTTGACCGCTATACATAGCAACTTTATCAAAGGCCCAGATTTGCGCTTCCTTAAAGTTGTTGCCTCGGAAAATATTGGCACCCATGTAAATGGCATCGCGCCCGATTCCAGCATGGGGATAATCGAAGAAGTCACGACGTGAGGAGGTGGTTTTGAAGGAATAGATATTCCACGCGCCTGTTGGATCACCTGTTTGCGAAACGGCAATACAGTAATCAGTGCCATCAGCATCAATTGCTAGAACATAGCGGTCATACTGTTCATCGTAGTTGGCATTGGGGTCAAACACACCAGTACAATTGGGGTTGGAATTCATAAAGCTGTCGAAGGTGGTGGGGCCAACCAGCGAATTGCCGTTTTTGTCATAGATTTCCAAAGCAACGTTCACGACAGCAATGACATGATTCGGGCCGACCGCGATTTCTGGGTCTGGCGGCACATTGCCACCCCCACCACAGCATTCGGTGTAGTCCATGCTGGCAAACCCTGTGCCGGCCGCCGGAGCCATCAACCCTGGGCCGTTTGTTGCCGCTATCTGAACATTTGCGCTCGGAGCCAGTTTTAGCGACTCGGCACGCATGGCGGCCATAACAGCCGCATCCCGAATGCCTTCAATTTCGTCCATGTCAATCTCACCACGTTGCCAACGGTCTAGCTGGCTGTTTGGGTCGCGGACACCGGCTGGAATATCGCGTAAATTAACAACAACGGGTTTAGACAGCTCTCCCTGTGTAACTTGAGCGACCTCGCGGTCGGCAGAAATGGGAGCGGGAGCAAACGCCTGGATGGCTTGCTGGCGTTCGGCGGTCTCTATCGCCGGGCTGGCAGATTTGGTGATGAGCCAAACACCAAGGGATAAGCACAGAGCCAAAAATACTAGGCGGGTAACTTTAGCTAGATTCATGAAACACTTCCTCCTATGAAGCGTTGACACTCATGTATGTGCCTACGCAAGGTAAGCCGCCAGGGGTTTTACATGAGCGATGTGGGGAGATTGTAAAGTATGGATTTAAATTGGGGGAATAGTTGATTTGTTTTTGCTAGAGCGAAACCTCCTACAATCACAGGTTGCAAAGATTAAGCATAACTAGGCCAAAACCTGCAACCAAAACTACGAATTGAGGATGAACACAATGAAATCTTGTTCAAGTTTAGCAATAGCTATCAGACACGCAACTTATAGAGGCTCAGTTTTGCTTTGAATTTGAGTGTGACGGATTGAGCAAATGATTTGCATAAGCGTATTGCCGACAAAATCTCAAATAGTTAAAAGATTAGGCACCAAATTTTGTAAGTTGGTCACAAACAATATAGTATTCTGCCATGTCTGGTGGTTATCACATTCGACCTGCAGCCCGTAATGATGTGGTTTTATTGCCTGCCGTAGAGTTGGCCGCTGCCAGGCTTTATCTGAGCCAGTTAACTGTAACCGGGTTGACCCCTGAAATATTAGACAAAGCCAATCGTGCGGAGGATTTTGCGGCTGCCCAACAGTTTGGTTTGCTGTGGGTGGCAGTGGACGAAGCAAATCAACCGGTTGGGTTTGCGCTGCTGACACAAATTGACCAATGGCTGCATTTGGACGAACTGGATGTGCATCCGGCGCATGGGCGCAAGGGGGTGGGGACGGCATTGGTAAAGCAGGTTTGCCAGATGGCGCAGGCGCAGGGGTATGCGGGGGTAACGCTTTCGACGTTTCGCCATGTTCCCTGGAACGCGCCGTTTTACCGGCAGATGGGGTTTGCGGAGATGCCCCCAGAAGCACAAACGGCCGGTTTGCAGGCGTTGGTGGCTGGAGAGCAAGCGCGAGGGCTGCAAACAGATTTACGGTCGGTGATGTGGTTTGAGGTGAGGTGAGTGGTGACAAAAGCGATTAAGATTGAAAAGAGCGATGAGGTAAGCATTCAAACCAACGGTATTGAAGTGGTATATGATACCATTGGCAATCCCAGTGACCCGCCGCTGCTGTTGGTTAGCGGTTTGGGGTCACAACTAGTGGCCTGGGATTTGGATTTTTGTGAACGGCTGGCGGCGCATGGTTTATGGCTGATTCGCTATGACAACCGGGATGTGGGGCTGGCGACGAAGTTTGTTGAAGCTGGCACGCCCAACCCGCTGGCAATGATGATGGGGCAGGGGGAGGTGGTACCGTATTTGCTGCGCGATATGGCGGCGGATGGCATGGGGGTACTGGATGCGCTGGGGATTGAGCAGGCGCATGTGTTGGGGGTGTCTATGGGGGGGATGATTGTGCAGGAGATGATGATTCACTGGCCGGAGCGGCTGAAAACGGCCGTTTCCATCATGTCCACCCCCAGCTTCCCCCCTGCCGTCATGCCCACCCCCGCTGCGATGGCCGCCATGACCTCCGTCGTGCCCGTGGAGCGTGGTGCGCACATTGCCCACAGTGTTGAAAGTTGGAAAGCCTACATTGGTGGTGGCTTTCCCCTAGATGAAGAGCGCGTGCGCCGCAGTGCCGCCCTGCAATATGACCGCAACTTTCACCCTGCTGGTTCAGCACGGCAAATGGCGGCCATCATCGCCTCTGGCGACCGCACCGAGAAGTTGCATCAGGTGATGGTTCCCACCTTGGTCATTCACGGTGACGAAGACCCCTTGGTCAACGTGCAGGGAGGCATTGACACTGCCAACGCCATCCCCAACGCCGAATTGATGATCGTTGCTGGCATGGGCCATAACTTGCCAGAGGAAACCTGGGCGGACATTATGGCACGAATTGCGGAGCATATAAACAGGCACGATTAGCTTTGGAAATAGGGATTGGGAGACTCGTAGAGCCAGAGCGTGAGCCAGTCTCTCATTTCTCTGGTTCTATAACCTCCTAACCCCCGGATTTCCATGTATGGTGATTGGCACAATCGGTATCGGTTCCGTTCATAACAATCTATTTTCATTCATGCTGTAAGACATTATCCAGAACATGGCAAAGAGCGAACATAGAAACCATCCCAAAGGAGTAGAACATGAATATAGAT
>JAGQGA010000482.1 GCA_020432595.1 Anaerolineales bacterium
TGGTTTTGACGACTACGATTGGGCTGGGGTTCGTGTTTATGATGGGGTGGGGGGAAAGTTGGTCGCGCAAACGGGAACGGCCGTTCGTCCCATGCACATCCTTCAACCTGTCAGCATCTTCACAGCACCATCTGGCGAAACGATTGTTGATTTTGGGCAAAATCTCGTCGGTCGGGTACGCCTCCAACTAACGGGGGAGGTGGGGACAACGGTCACTCTGCGTCACGCAGAGGTGCTGGATGCGGAAGGCAATTTGTATACCGCCAATCTCCGTGCTGCCAAACAAGAAGTAACCTATATTTTGCGCGGCGAAGGTATGGAAATTTATGAACCCCATTTTACCTTCCAAGGGTTCCGCTATGTAGCTATTGAGGGTGCAGAACTAACAGAGGAGACAGTAACGGCCGTTGTTCTCTATTCCGACCTCACCGCCAGCGGCCATTTTGAATGTTCCCATCCCCTTATTAACCAGTTGCAACAAAACATTGTTTGGGGGCAGCGCGGCAACTTTCTTGAGGTACCAACCGATTGTCCGCAGCGGGACGAACGGCTGGGTTGGACGGGCGATGCCCAGGTGTTTGCTGCCACGGCTTGCTTCAATATGGATGTTTCGGCCTTTTTCACTCGCTGGCTGCACAATTTGCGCGACGATCAGCGCGAAGATGGCGCGGTTCCCTTTGTCGTGCCGCATGTGTTGCCCGATCATGCCTATGGCGCAGCGGGCTGGGCAGATGCCGTGATCATCGTGCCATGGACAGTCTATTTAAGCTATGGCAACATACGCATCTTGGCCGAAAATTATCCCGCGATGCAACGCTGGCTGGCTTATGTATACACACAGGCGGGAGATGATTTCATCTGGTCAGGCGATTTTCATTTTGGAGATTGGTTAGCGCGAGATCGAGATGATCTGGGGACACCATTTGGCCTAACAGAGACGGATCTAATTGCCACGGCTTATTATGCCTATAGTGCCGCGCTCCTTGCCAACATTGCGCGCGTGCTGAATCGCAATGAGGATGCTGATTTGTATGAGGCCATCGCGGCGCAGGTGCGTACCGCATTTTGCGATGAGTTTGTGACAAAAAACGGCCGTATTAGCGGCAACACCCAAACTGCCTACGTCCTTACCCTCATGTTCGACTTGCTGCCAGAAGCCCAACGCCCTGAAGCCGCCCGCCGCCTCGTCGCCAACATTCGGGAGCGCGATACCCATTTGGCGACTGGTTTCCTTGGTACACCTTACCTGTGCCACGTCCTCACCCGTTTTGGCTATCTTGATGTTGCTTATGACCTACTCTTGCAAGAGCGTTGCCCCTCGTGGCTTTACCCCGTTGCGCAGGGGGCCACGACAATTTGGGAGCGGTGGGACGGTCTCAGGCCAGATGGCACGTTCCAAAACCCGGCGATGAATTCATTTAACCATTGCGCGTATGGGGCGATAGGTCATTGGTTATACAGCGCAGTAGCGGGTATTCAAATTGATGGTGCCAAACCGGGCTACAAACATACGTTGATCCAGCCACAATTGGGAGGCAATTTGGATTTTGCTAAGGCGGAGTTAGTGACAGGATATGGTCGCCTTGCCAGCCACTGGCAACTTAATGAGGAGACCCTGACGCTTGATGTCACCATTCCGCCCAATACGACGGCAACTATCGTTTTGCCTATGACGGACTCGGCGGCGGTGTTGGAGGGGGAACGGCCGTTAGAAGATGTAGAGGATATCCGTGTCTTCCGCAACATGGGTGACAAAATCGTTATCGAAGTTGGGTCCGGCAATTTCACGTTTGGCGGTAAATTAACAACCGTGTGACAAGGGGTTGCTTGTTCAGAGCCAGATAAACAAGATTGAGACTTTTTGGCATCCTATTTATGCTGATTTGGCACAAGTTCAAACAAAAACACCCAAATAGAACGTGGGGGCAACCGAGTTTAGCTGTCACTCATTTCAACATTCCTTTTCCGACACGCTGCTAAATGTTTCAGGGGTTGGGGGGAATGTTGCTCCCAAACAACTATATACTTAAATTAATCATTATTATTGCAAGACTAGAGAGCCGTTTTTGGCAAAAAATCACACTTTGGTTTTGGACTATCGGTTTTGGCTGGTCTGGTATACTAGGCGGCATGAATTGGTATATTTTGCATGTAAAACCCCATAAGGAACGGCCGACTAACCAGCTATTGTTAGAGCGGGCGGTGGAAACATTTTTGCCACTGGCGAAGGTAAAGCCCAAAAACCCACGGGCGGCGAAAGAACGGCCGTATTTTCCTGGCTATCTCTTTCTCCACGCCGACCTGGAACAACTCGGCCACAACGCCTTTAGCTGGATTCCCGGAACTAGAGGGCTGGTTTCCTTTGGCGGCGTTCCCGCCGTCGTGCCAGATTCGCTGGTGAGCGAGCTAAAAACCCAGCTTGCCACCCTCGAAGCCATTAGCAAAGTTCCCTTCAAACACGGAGAAACAGTGCGGATTACTGGCGGCCTCTTTGCTGGGTATGAAGCCATCTTTGATTATCAGTTGTCGGGTAGTGAACGGGTGCAGGTGCTGCTGGCCTTTCTCAGCAACTACCCGCAGCGTATCAAGCTCGATATCAATCAGATTGAGAAAAAATAGGCTCATGATGGATTTCAAGGAGGTCTTTTATTTTCCGGATTAAGGATCAAAAATGACATAGAGCGGGTGAGAACTCGCAGCTAAATATGTGAGGGGTGTGCAGACCATTAAGAGAAAGTGTAGCAATGCTCAGGTTAACGATTTTTGAGGTTAGAGGCTGTAAACGACATTTGCCCGCGCCCAAGCTAGGCGGCGGGCAACTTCAGCGGCGGGCGGGGTATTCCAGGTGGGCAAGCCAAGCTGCTCCAGGGTAAAGCTGGCACTGACGGCGGCGCGGAGGGAGGCCTCGAACGGGGAGAGGCCGTCGCCCAGCCCGGTGAGAAAGCCGCCAAGATAGCTGTTGCCCGCACCGGTAACATCTACGAGGTTGGTGGGGGGAACGGCCGTTAACTGCCACATCTCCCCTTCCCTCGTCTTCACCAACGACCCGTTAGCCCCCATGCGAATGGCAACGACTGGCGCACCCCATTGCACAAAGAGGTCGGCCATTGCGACGGGGTCGGTCAGGCCAGAAACGGCCGTTGCTTCCCCCAAGTCAGGCGAAAAAAGCGACACATGGGGCAACACCTGCTGAAAATGGTCGGCCGGCTCCTGTTCCTGATCGGGCGTAATCTCAAACGCGACGGCAATGTTGGGATTTGTCTGGCGCAACGAACGCACAAGGTTCGCCACTTCAGTTAGGCTGCCCCAATTGAGGTGAATCCCCTTTGCCTGCCGGTAAGCAGGCGGCAAATCATCCTCCTGAATGGTGCGTTGTCGAAACTCGTCCAGATCGGTGCGGAATATCTCAATTCGCAGGTCATTGACCTCGAACACCTGCCAGGCGCGAGCTGTGGCAAACCCGTCGCGCACCACCAGGCCACTCACATCCACGCCAAACTGCTGTAGCCGCTGGGCGTGGGCGGGGTCGAAGTCCGTTCCGATGATGGCGGAATATCCTAAACGGCCGTTCCACACCCGCATCCCCACTAGCGCATGAGTCCCCGACCCACCCAGCGTATTCATCGCCGTGCGCCCATCGGGAAAAACAATGTCGTCAATAATCAGGTTGGAAAAAGTAAGGTAGTCAATGGTCATTGTTGCCCTATGTGGAGAGATTGGAGATTAGAGATTGGAGATTAACCAACGCCCAATCTCTAATCTCCAATTTCCTAATCTCTTTTCGGCTGCCCATACATCGCATACACCAAAATCCCCACCCCCAACAGAGACACCGCCAGGCAAAAAAGCCACACTGCCTGAATGCCGTTCCAACCATAAAGCAGCCCGCCCAGATAAAGGCCAATGCCTGGCCCTACGCTGTGGAGCGACGACGTGTAGAGTGCTTGCCCAGACGTGCGCCACTTTGGCTCCAGCAACCGATCAACATACAGCACAGCCACCACCAACAGCGACATCATGGCAATGCTGTGCGTGGCTTGAATGGGCAGAACGGCCAGCGGCTGGTGGTTGATAGCAAAAAGAAGCCAGCGCACGGGCAAAATGGCAGCACCAACCAACAGCATGGGCCGCACCCCCCAGCGGTTGATAAAAGTTTGAACCTTAGCTAACAGCGGCACTTCGCACAGGGCAGAAATGGCAAGTGCCGCACCAATGACCCAGCCGGCCCCGCCAATGTCCACGACGTAGACGGCGATGTAGTTGTTGGCGATGCCGAGCGTCATGCCGAGCAGCAGCAAACCGAGAAGGAACCAGAGAAACGGCCGTTCTTGCCGCAACAATCCTATCCCCTCCCGCCAACTCGCCTGTCCGTGTACATCGGCATCAGGAAAGGTATAGGCAATCAGCCCCAAAATCAAATTTCCCAACGCATACAGCGGCAAAATCCA
>JAGQGA010000483.1 GCA_020432595.1 Anaerolineales bacterium
GATCAGTTTAATACCCTCTTTAGTGCCCACGGCATCGTCATGATTGTTGCCATCTTGCTTGGGGTTGGGGCCATGGTTAACTACCTCGGCCCCATCATGATTGGCGCATCCGACATGGCCTTCCCGCGTCTCAATGCCTTTAGCTACTGGGTAGGTATCCCATCCATCGTCCTGGTACTTTTGGCAATGGTTTTAGGCGGTTGGGACACCGGCTGGGTTGCTTACTCACCTCTGGCTCTGCGGACATCGGCCGGCGTGCTGCTCTTCATGCTGGGTTTCTACATCAACGGCTTTTCGTCTATTGCCGGTTCTATCAACATGATCGTAACCACGGCTACCATGCGGGCTAAGGGCATGTCGCTTTTCCGCATGCCGATCTTTGTTTGGGCAGCCCTGGCCGCTTCCCTCATCCAGTTCACAGCCACCCAAACCGTTGGTGTCGCGCTAACGATGACGGTCGCTGAACGCGCTATTGGCCTCACCTTCTTTAACCCCGAAACGGGTGGGAACCCCATTCTTTACCAGCACATCTTCTGGTTCTATTCCCACCCCGCTGTCTATGTCTTTATCTTGCCGGGTCTAGGCATCATCAGTGAACTGCTCCCCGTCTTTACCCGCAAACCCCTCTTTGGCTATCGCTGGATTGCACTCTCCAGCTTGGGCATTGCTTTCGTCGGCTTTCTTGTCTGGGCACATCACATGTTCACCTCCGGCATGAATGACGCGCTTCGTATTCCCTTCATGATTGCCACCATGCTCGTTGCAGTACCGACCGGGGTCAAATTCTTTAGCTGGGTTGCCACTATGTGGGGCGGTAAGATGAGCTTTGAAACCCCCATGCTATTTGTCTTAGGTGCTATCTCTGTGTTCCTCATTGGCGGTATCAGTGGGCCTATTCTCGGTACCATTCCCACAGATTTACACCTGCATGATACCTATTGGGTGGTTGGGCACTTCCACGCCACGATGTTTGGTGGGTTTGTCTTCCCCTTCTTTGCCGCACTCTATTACTGGTACCCCAAGATTACCGGCCATATGTACAAAGAGGGCTTAGGCAAACTGCATTTCTGGCTCATGGTTCCCGGTTTCTGGGTGATGAGCTTTGGGCAGATGAGTGCCGGTATCTTTGGGATGCGGCGGCGTATTTGGGATTATGATCCTAGTTTAGGTCTCCAAACCACCCACATCATGATTACCCTCGCGGCTCTGGTTATTGGTTGGTCAGTCTTAATTATGGTCTACAATTTTGCCGTTAGTGTCCGCACCGAGCGTGTGGCTGAAACAAATCCCTGGAAATCCCGTTCTCCCGAATGGCAAGTTCCATCGCCACTACCCGAATTCAACTACGATATTCCATTTGAGGTAGTTGGTGAACCCTATGATTACGGTTTGGCTGACTCAGTTTATACACAGGCAATGGCCGCAGCCGACTAAGGTTTTGCACAAAAGGTGCCGCCTGTACCAAGTGGCAGGCGGCTATTTTTACGAGGAGATTAACGGGTGAGTAGTGAAAATAAAGCAGCAGCAATGCGAACAGGGTATACCGTTTTCATTGCGTTAGCCATTCTAACGATTGGCGAATATATTGTGGCCCAGGCCTCTATTCCATTGACAGTGCCACTGTTTATTATTGCGCTTATCAAAGCGGCTTTAATTGTTAACTTCTTTATGCACGTATATCGCCTTTGGCGTGAGGAGAGTCATTGATGAGCGCCGTTACTGCACATCATGATGACCATGCACATGGTCATGAAATGCCCTATGGAATCCAATTGAAGAGCAATCGGCTGGGTCTATGGCTGTTTTGCTTTTCAGAGCTATTTCTGTTTATTGCGCTGTTGTCTGCTCGCTTTGTTTTGTGGGGCAATCATCGTCCCGAACTGAGCCAGGAGCTGGGTCTAATCACCACCAGCGTGCTTTTGGTAAGTAGCTATTTTGTCTACCGTGGTGAAACGGCAATGGGACATGGTGATCGCCGCACGTTCCTTACCAGCTATATGATAGCCGCTATTTTAGGCGCGGTCTTTTTTGTTGGCGTAGTGGTAATGGAATGGAACATTTTTGGCCTGGAAGCCAATGTGGCTGGCATTGAGATCTTTGGGCATTTGAAGCCATCAGATGGGGTGGTGTCGGGCATTTTCTTTGCCATGACGGGGATGCACGCGCTGCACGTATTGAGTGGCATCATCTTTTTGCTGATTGTGTGGAATAACGGCCGTCGCGGCCATTTTTCGGTGGAAAAGCATTGGGGTGTCGAGGCGTGTGCTATTTACTGGCACTATGTTGATGTGATCTGGGTTTTCTTCTACCCAGCACTCTATCTCATTGGCACACCTTTTCATGGATAATTACTGGTAATCAGTAATCGGTAATCAGTTATCAGTAGTTGATTACCGGTTACTGATAACTGATTACCGAAAATGGATCCCGTCCTAAAAGCTGTATTGCTCTCATGGGATTGGCGTATAGAAGTAATTGTCGTCCTGGCCTTGGCCGGGACGCTTTATTCTAGGGGGTGGTGGCGTTTATGGCGGCGGACAAATGCGGGGGGGAGAAAAAACGGCCGTAAATTAACCTCACGCTGGCGATTTGGCTCCTACCTACTCGGCCTCTTTTTCATCGCCCTAGCCCTCATCTCCCCCATCGCCCCCTTGGGGCAGCAGCTCTTTTTTATGCACATGATCCAGCATTTGCTGCTGATCATGATTGCCCCGCCCCTCCTGTTCTTAGCCAACCCCATGCCCTTTATCCTTTGGGGGCTGCCTGATAACTGGCGGCTAAAAGTGGGCGCAGGACTAAGCCGTCTGCTGCATCGGCAGTCATCATTTCGGCGCGGGCTGCGCGTCGCCACCTCTCCCGGCATCATTTGGCTGGTGTGGGTGGTGTCGGTTATTGGTTGGCATGACCCCAATATGTACAATGCGGCTCTGCGCTATGAATGGGTTCATAATCTCGAACACCTGACCTTTTTTGTGGCAAGCATGGTTTTCTGGTGGTATGCCACAGGTGCCGGGCCATATATCCACGAACAAAAAAGCCTTTTAGGGCGCATTGCTTTTTTGATTGGCGCGGTGCCGCCCAACATGGTGGTGGGCGTTGTGTTAGCGTTTCTGCCAGAGGTTGCCTACACCTACTATTTATCGGTTCCAAGGCTGTGGGGTATTGATGCTTTAACCGACCAACGCATTGGCGGCATCATTATGTGGATTCCCGGCAGCATGATGTTTTTGATTGCGGCGTTGGTACTCATTGCACGCATGTTAGGTGGGGAAAGCAAAAAACCAAGGCTGTCAGAAAAAGACAATTGGGGTAACGAGAAGATCGTAGCGGCACCTGGAATTAAGAGGCCATCATGACTATGCCAAGATTTGGGGTGCTGCTGGCGGCATTGGTAAGCCGCAAGTGGTGGTGGGTGACAATTCTGGTGCTGGCAATCATAGCACTGTTTGTGCGGCTGGGGATTTGGCAATTAGACCGGCTGGCACAGCGGCGGGAAGCGAATACGGCACTGCTGGCGGTGCTGCAATCGGAGCCACTGGATTTGGCAACGGCCGTTTTTCCCCCCGATCTCACCCCTCTCAAAGACCGTCAGGCCATCGCCACCGGCACATTTGACTTTGACCAGCAAGGCATTATCAAGCTCCAGCTATGGCAGGGGCGACCGGGTGCCTATTTGCTGGCTCCGCTGGTGCTGGCTGATGGCAAAACGGCCGTTTTGGTAAACCGGGGCTGGATTCCTGAGGCAGAAACGGCCGTTTCCAACCGCCGCCAATACGACCAACCCGGCCAGCAAACCATCCACGGCTACATTGGGCTAACCGAAACGGTGTCTCGCGCCAGCAGCAGCAGCGACCAGCCGCCGCTGGAATGGTTCCGCGTAGACATCGCCCAAATCCAGTCGCAGCTACCCTATACCCTGCTGCCCGTTTACCTCATTCAAACGCCCCAAGCGGGCGACAACCAAGCCCCACCCTTCCGCGCTGAACAGGTCATAGACCTTTCCGAAGGCCCCCACCTCAGCTATGCCATTCAGTGGTTTATTTTTGCCCTCATCGGCGGCATTGGCTATCTTGTTTTAGTCGGTAAAAATCAAGGGTAGTGGTAGAGACGCAAAATTTTGCGTCTCTACATGACCCGTCCACAACAGGACGGTAGGGGCGTATTGCATACGCCCTACGTCACCTTCCCTGGGCTAGTTCGAGGGATAAACATAAACAGCATTGTCATTCGGTGTACCAACCAGCACCCAGCCTGGCATTAAGCCCACTGGTTGCCCAAACGTGATGCCTGCGAACTGATGGGGGAAAGATTTTGTTTCCGCCCAACTGCTGCCGGTTTGTCCAAAGATGGTTACTTTGGTGGAGTGAACAAGAACGGCCGTTTGCCCCAGCACATCCACCCCATATACCGCCCCTATTGTCGTCCCCGTCAGCAGCGTTGTCTGCTG
>JAGQGA010000484.1 GCA_020432595.1 Anaerolineales bacterium
CGAGGTGGTGTAGAAGGGAAGCGGCAGGGGGGCGGAGGGGCAGGGGAGCAGGGGTGATCTGTTCTCCCCTGCTCCCCTGCTCCCCTGCTCCCCTGCTCAACAAAGCGTCACACAGATCCCCCGTTAGGCGGTCCAGAACGGCCGTTTGCAGCAAAAAATCCTGCACCTCTGGCGGCTGGTGGTACAGCACTTCGGCCAGCAGGTAATCGGTGATGTGGCGGTCGCGGCCGGTGAAGTTGGCAATGAGAGCGGCGGGGTCTCTGGCTCCGCGCAGCGAGAGGGCGGCCAACTGCAGCCCGGCCACCCACCCTTCCGTTTGCGCTTCCAGGGCAACAATGGTGTCGTCGGCCAAATCCAGCCCCATCGTTTGGCGCAAAAAGGCGGCGGCTTCCTCGGCGGTAAAGGTTAGATCTTCAGCGCGAATGTCGTTGAGCTGGCCGCGTACGCGCCAGCGGGGCAGCGGCAGCGGCGGTTCGGCACGGCTGGTGAGAATGAGGTGGAGGTGCGGGGGGAGATAATCCACAAAAAAAGCCAATGCGTCGTGGATGGTGGGGTTGGTGATGAGGTGGTAGTCGTCGAGGGTGAGGAAAAACGGCCGTTTTTCCCCTGCCAACTCATTAAGCAATTCCTCCATCGCCGCCTCAAGGTCGCGGGGCTGCCATTCATCGTTGCCCGGCAGCAAGCCGACCACGGTGGGGCAAACGGTTTGGATGGCGGCCAGCAGGTAGGCAAGGAAGCGTCCGGGGTCGTTATCGTGTTCGTCGAGGGATAGCCAAGCGATATGGGGCGTGGGGTACGGGGCATGAGGTGTGGTTTGTTCGGCCAGCCAGCTTGTAACGAGGGTAGTTTTGCCAAAGCCGGCAGGGGCAGCAACCAGCGTCACTCGCCCATCACGCCCGCCATCTAGCTGCTGATGCAGCCGAGCGCGGGGGATGAGAAACGGCCGTTTGGACGGTATAAACAGCTTGGTTTGTAACAATCGGTCAGCCACGGGCTGATTATACGAGAATTGGGGCGATGACCAAAGGACGACGGACGACGGTTGACGGTCGTCCGTCGTCCATCGAAAAATTACTGCACCGTAATGGTTATCTCATTGGGTGAGAGCGTCACCCATTTGGCTGTGGATGATGATTCACAAATGCTCCTTGATTCGGCCAGGCAGATGGCAATACGCACCTTGTATGTGCCAGGTTCCGGCAGGTTGATGTGGTCACGCCACTTTAGGCCTTCAGGTTTCGTGGTCGCATTTGACCAGCTAAATTGGAACAGATCAAGTCGATCCACACCATCTTTACGTGGATACATGCCTAAGGCACCATATCTTACTTCGACACGGTTAGGGTTTTGTAGCTCAAAGTTAAACCAGATGTCCTGGTTAACCCGATAGGTCAGGCTGCCTTCCACAGAAAAGGTGGCCGTCATGCCAAAAGCATCGGGCGCGGGAGCGGAGGTGGCCGTTGGGGCGAGGGTAGGCGTGGCTGTCGGTGGCACAAAGGTGGCGGTGGGCAAAGGTGTGTTGGTGGGAAGGGGGGTATTGGTGGGCACAGGCGTGTCGGTGGCAATGGGTGTCGGGGATGCGGTGGCGGTGGCGATAGGGGTGGGGCTGGCGGGGGCACCCAGGGTGTTCACGGGTGTGGGAACCAGGGTGGGAACCAAGGTGGGTGCGGTGGTGGCACTGGCTTGGAGGTCGGAAACGGCCGTTGCTGCCACATTCTCCGCCGCTGGTACAGGATCAGGCTCATTGCTACAGCCCACCAAAAAAGCCATCATCACGATGGCCGTTACAACCAAACTAACTCTAAACATGGTTTGTCTTTCTCTCCTAAGCTTTAAAACTCTACTTTCCGCTAACTGGCGTGTGACAAAAACAGAAATGTCGGCATATTCATGGGAAAACCTTCCCTATGCCACCAGTTGCCAAACCAACAACGTTGGCTCTGACAGCAATTGTATCTGGCTTGTATGTGGGCACAAATTTAGCCATCCCTCATGTTCGTCCACTGCACCTATAAAAAAGGGATAGGCCCCCTGCTGCTGCGAGGGTTAAAGCAGTTTGTTGAAGCCAGCTAACAATCTACTCGTCTGGCTGTTTCCAGAAAGACTTAAGATTGACTGCTGTCACGTGACGCATTACAATCAGATCTATGATCAAATCGTTTGCAGATCGGCGCACACAAGAGTTATACGTTACAGGACAAGCCAAGCGATTTCCGCACGATGTTGCCAAGCGTGCAGCACGCAAACTGGAGTATGTAAACCTGGCTACCCAACTGGACGATCTGAGAGTTCCTCCCGGTAATAGATTGCACGCATTAGAGGGAGACCGAAAAGGGCAATTTTCAATTGCTATCAACGATCAGTGGCGCATTTGCTTTCGATTTGTTGATGGTGATGCCTACGACGTTGAGGTCTGTGATTATCATTAATTGAAGGGACACGCTATGAGTATTCCAAATACAACAGGGATGAAACGCAAGCCAACGCACCCGGGCGAGATGCTGCGGGAAGATTTTTTGCCAGACTACAACCTAACTGTTTCCAGCCTGGCCGAAGCAATTGGCGTTTCCCGCCAATCCGTTAATGAGTTGCTGCGGGAGCGTCGCGGCGTTAGCCCGGAAATGGCACTGCGGCTGGCTCGCTTGTTTGGCAACTCCCCAGAGTTTTGGCTAAACGCCCAGCGAGCCGTGGATTTGTGGGAGGCCGCACAAATCATTCAAAACGATGTGGCTCGGATTAAACCACTCAGCTTAGTTTAAGCAAAAGGACAGGCTGTTGTAGAGGCGCAGCATGCTGCGCCTCTACAACAAATATTTTCTACGCTCTCAACCTCGCATTCCCTGCATCATACGCCGCTTCCGCCAGCACCGTCGCCGCGCACCGTTCGCCCAAAATCTCAATCTCAAACGTCGTGCCAGGCACAATAAACTGCGGCCGTACATAGGCAAAGGCCAGGCTCTTCTGCACCGTATAGCCATAACCGCCCGAAGTCGTCAGGCCAATCACCTGCCCCTCGTGGAAAACAGGCTCACCACCGGCCACATCAGCATCGTTTACATCCACTTCCACGTAGCACATTTTCAGGCGCGGTTCACGTTCTTTAGCTTGGAGAACGGCCGTTTTCCCCACAAACTCCTTCTCCAACCGCACAAACCGCTCCATTCCCGCCTCCACAGGCGTAATCTCATTCGTCAACTCCACGCCAAAACCAGCATACGCCTTTTCCATGCGTAAGCCGTTCATAGCATACGTGCCAAAATCAGCCACACCGAATTCCTCGCCAGCCGCCCATACTGCATCATACAAATCAGCCACCTGCGCCATCGGCACATGCAGTTCCCAGCCCAACTCGCCCACATAATTGACCCGCAAAGCGCGAACGGGAATGCCTGCCACCTCCATTTCCTTGCCATTTAGCCAGCGGAAAGAGGCATTGGTCAAATCTTGATCAGTCAATTTAGTCAGCAAATCGCGGGAGCGGGGGCCAGCGACGATGAGGACGCTGTAATCCATCGTAATATCATGGATGACTACATCCTCGCCCTCTCGCTTGGCAAAGGCCAGCAGATCATTATCGCGCAGTTGGCAGAAGGAGGCGGAGAGAAGGTAGAAGCGGTTTTCGGCCAGTCGAGTGATGGTAAATTCGGTTTGATAACGGCCGTTCTCCCCCAACGCATGAGTCAACACAATCCCGCCCACCTTGGGCAGCTTATTGGCCGTAATCCTGTCCAAAAAGGCCGCTGCATCCGCACCCGACACATCCCACTTGGAAAAACTGGGCAGTTCCATCACCCCTACCCGTTCCCGCACCGCCCGATGCTCCGCGCCAATCACCTCAAAAATATTGTTGCGGCGGAACCCACATTCCTCTTCACGGCCGTCGGGCGAATACCATTTCGGCCGTTCCCAGCCAAAGCCCTCCGTATGCACCGCCCCCTTCGCCTTTTGCTTGGCGTAAAGCGGCGTAGCGCGGGCTGGCCGACCCTCTGGCCGCTCCTCACCTGGCAGCACCAAATCATACATATCCCAATATTCCCGATGCGCTTTGGCATCGGTATAGGCTTTGTCCGCATAATCGCCAAAACGGCGCGGGTCCAGCCCCGTCATATTAATGTCCGCATCCCCATGCACCATCCACTGCGCCAAATATTTGCCGCAGCCCGCCCCCTGAGCAATGCCAATGCTCGATCCCGTGCAGAGCCAGAAATTCTTCACGCCAGGGGCCGGGCCAACGAGTGGATTGCTGTCAATCGTATGGGCAATCGCCCCATGAATGACGCGCATAATCCCCACCGACTCAAAAATCGGCATCCGCTCCATCACCCGCTCCAGCCAAGGCATAATACGGTCAAAATCAGGCGCGAAAAGCTCATTTTCCGCCTCCCACTTTTGCCCTACGCCTGCCCACGCCTCTACCGTATTGGCACGTTCATAAATGCCAAT
>JAGQGA010000485.1 GCA_020432595.1 Anaerolineales bacterium
GGCTTCCCCAGCTACCTCAACAGCCTGCCCATTTTCGCCATCATGACCACCCTTCTGTTACTCGGCATCAGTGGCCTCATTGTTTCCCGCTGGCGTAACAGGCAACGGTCAACTTTCTACACCCTCTTCGCCTTCACTGGCCTCCTCTTCATCTGGTACTTGGGCTACTGGCATCTGCTGTTGGGTTAGAACACCCTCTCAAACGCAACCTTGTCAAAACAAAGGAAAAATCTGATGAACCTAAAAAGATTTTGGATAGTTATGATGATAATAACCCTGTTTAGCCTTGTGCCAGTTGCCAGTGCTACAGAATTGTACATGGATGAGGTGATTGTCATTGAGGCCAACGAGGTGATTGATGATGATCTCTTTGTCACAGGGCAAACTGTGACGGTGAACGGCACGGTGAAGGGGGATTTGTTTGCCAGTGGTACGGCCGTTATCGTAAACGGCCGTGTGGAAGGCAGCCTCTTCATCGCCGGACAAATGTTGCAGGTCAACGGGGTGGTAGACGGTGCTGTCTACGCCACAGGCTACGCCCTCACGCTAGGCTCAGAGAGTGACATTGAACGCAATGTCCACTTTGGCGGCTACAGCCTCACGACCGCAGCAGGCAGTCAAATCGGCCATAATCTCTACGGCGGCGGCTACCAACTCATTCACAATGGCACAATCGAGCATGATCTTTTTGCCACCCTCGCTGGCTTGGCCTTGAATGGCACGGTTGGGGGTAATGTGCGGGTGGATGTTTCCGACAGTACCCGCGAGATTGATTACACGCCCACGTTTCCTAGTGGAGTGCCTCTCATTCCCCCTGGCTTCCGACGCGGTGATGATGCCAAAGTAAACGGCCGTTTAGACATCCGCGAATATGTAACCGACAGCCGCATCCGCCAAGAAGCCGCGCCTGTGCCAAATGGGGTGACGTTGGTAGAACGGCCGTCTACAACTACCGAATCAACACCCATCAATCGCCCCTTACGCAGGCGCATTGGTGAAGGTATGGCCTTACTCATCATCGGCGGATTACTTCTGTGGTTATGGCCTGGATTGTTGTCTGGCAGTAGCCGTGTGTTGGCAGAACGGCCGTTACCCAGCACAGGTTGGGGCTTTACCAGCATTATCCTCTTTGTAGTTGCCTTGCCACTGGTCATCATAGCTCTGGTCATCTTGACGCTGGCAGGTGGTTGGCTCACATACGGTCGTCTCGTTCTGCCCATCATCGGTTTGGGCGGCACAGCTATGGGTGTGGCTGTGGTGGGTTTTCTCTTTGTCCTATTTGTGGTCAGCAAAATTGTGGTGGCCTATGGTGTAGGTCAGTTACTGTTGGTGGAGAACGGCCGTTACCAACTGACATCACCCTGGCAAGAAATCTCCCAACTGCTCATCGGCATCATCCTCTACGAACTGCTGCGAGCCTTGCCCTTAGGCTTGGGTTGGTTGACGACACTTGTTGTCACCTTCTTGGGTACTGGAGCCATCATTCTGCTCTGGCAAGCATACCGTATCAGCCCAACAAAATCCGAAATCACACCCGTTACTGCCTAAACAAAACCCAATTACCACCTTTGGTAGATGACACTACCACCAGCTAATTTCTACACTTTAACCATCAAGAAAGCGGGTTGAAACAAATTCAACAACAAAAGGAGACGAATCATGTCAACAAAAAGTAATCGGAATCAAAATCAAACCATCGGTGGAGTCATACTGCTCATTTTAGGCGTGTTGTTTTTAGTCACACAATTTCTAGGTGGCTCGGTGTCGAGTCTGCTGATTGTGCCGACGGTTGGGGTGCTGCTGCTCGTTTGGGGCATTCTCGCCCGTCATGCTGGCCCCATGATTCCCGGCGGCATTGTCACAGGCGTTGGCGTGGGGCTGCTGTTAGCCATTGACGATGGCTTTGCCACAGGTGTATTTATGCTGTCGTTGGGGTTGGGTTTTGTGTTGGTGACGGTGATGACGGCCGTTTTCGCCCCCACCACCCATTGGTGGGCACTCATCCCCGGTGGCATCAACGCCGTTATCGGTCTCGGCTTCTTCTTTGGCGGTACCGTTTGGCAACTGCTCAACTGGTGGCCACTGATTCTCATTGCTTTGGGTCTGCACGCTCTATGGCGCAACCACAATCGCCAAGAAGACAAAACCGGAGAAACCTCATGACCTTCACCATCGGCTTACTCTCCATTTTTGCTTCGCTTCATATCCCGTCGCGGATAGGTTGGCAGTGGGGCTATCTGGCAACAAAACGAGCCAAAGCACGGCTGGCCTTCGCCATCATGTTCATTATCAGCGGCATCTCCCACTTCAGGCAAACGGCACAATTCGCCGCCATGATTCCACCCTTTTTCCCCAATCCAATTGCGCTTGTTTACATCAGTGGCCTGTTTGAGATTTTAGGGGCGATGGGGCTGGTGTGGCCGCTGGCTCGGGTGCGACGAACGGCCGTTATCGGCACTGTCCTCCTCCTCATCTCCGTCTTCCCCGCCAACATCTACGCCGCCATCAACAACGTCACCAGCCCCGGTGCCTTGTCTTCACCCCTCTATTTATGGCTGCGCCTGCCCTTGCAAGCCTTCTTCATCTGGTGGGTGGTCTGGGCTGGCCGAGAGGAGGTTGTGTCATGAACCAACTCATCCAAACCATCACCGCCGATGACCATATTCAGGGCGATGTAGCCGCGCCCATCACGCTCGTGCTTTACGGCGATTATCAATGCCCCTACACCCGCCGCGCCCTGACCCACATCAAAGGCTTGCAACGCCGCCTGGGCAAGCAAATCTGCTTTGTCTACCGCCATTTCCCTGCTCCACCAGAGATTCATTCTTGGGCGAGAAAGGCCAGCGAGGTGGCTTTAGCCGCGCAAGCGCAAGGCAGCTTTTGGCAAATGCATGATTGGCTGTTTCGGCAGCGAACAATTTTGGCAGATGATGCCATCCTTGCCCACTCCGATCAAATTGGATTAGACGCTCATCGCTTGCAACAGGAATTAGCCGCGCATACCCATCAGGCACGCATGTGGCGCGATTTGCAGGGAGGCTGGGACAGCGGTGTCCGTGCCGCGCCCGCTTTGTTCATCAATGGTGTCCGTTATGAAGGTGAGCCGAAAATGGCGGCGATTTTGGCCGCGATTGAGCCTTTGTTGAGCGTGATGCCATGACGCGGTATCAGATTAAGGTGCAAGGGCAGTTAGACGGCCGTTGGTCAGACTGGTTCGATGGCCTAACGATTGCGCCCCAGCCCAATGGCGAGACCTGGCTGGAAGGTGTCATCATGGATCAACCTGCCCTGCACGGGATGCTCAAAAAGCTGCGCGACTTAGGCTTGCCCATTCTGCTAGTAGAACAATTGTTACCTGATGAGGGGAATGGGAGAAATGAAAATATTGATTGATCTGCGATTGGCGCAATTTTTGAAATTGCGCCAGTCTGCTCGATGCGGATCATGAGATGGTCGTTATTTCCCCATGCAATTGGCATAAAATGGCAGACATTTTCGTGGATTTGGCAGTGCGCAATGCAATACTCTGGGGCTAATTCACAAGCTCAGAGGAACAATCTATGAACTTTATCCTGATAGATTTTTTAATTGGCTTTTTTCTCATGAACGCCATGCCCCATATGATCTACGGACAAACCAAGATTCGCTTTTTGAATGCCTTCGGTTTTAGTTGGCAAGGAAACTTAGCCTACTCAGCCCTAAATGTCATTATCGCCCTTGGTTTGTTCCATTGGCAACACGGAATTCAAACCATAGCCAACCATGGCACCATGATAGGCGCGTTGGCCCTTTTCGTGATTTATCTCATAACAGGCAAGTTTTTCTATCGTCTATTTCAGCAATAGGTAGTCTCCAAGATGATAATTTTTCGGAATCGCCTATAATCGGCAGATGTCCGCGCCCTTGTTACAAGCGAAATTATTTGCACCCCCGTTGCCGCCTCAACCCGTCACCCGCCCGCGCCTCACGGCACAGCTTGATGCAGGTTTAGGCTGGGGGAGCAAGCTGAGTTTGGTGTCGGCCCCGGCGG
The DNA here is from genome assembly GCA_020432595.1 of Anaerolineales bacterium. Next base: position 4,031 of record JAGQGA010000485.1, read on the forward strand.
GGTTTGGCAAAACGACGGTGATAAGGGCGTGGTTGGGGGAATTGGAACGGCCGTTTGCCTGGCTCTCTCTCGACGAAAGTGACAACGACCTCGTCCGCTTCTGCCAATATTTCATTGCCGCACTCCGTACCATCCACACCGACATAGGCGCGGGGCTGATGGAGGCGTACCAAGCTGAAAATGAACCGCTGCCCATCACCAACCCGCTAACGGCCTTGCTCAATGAGCTAATGGCGCAGCCTTCGCCCGCCTTTGTGCTGGTTTTGGATGATTATCACGTCATTGAAAACCCTGAGATTGACGACCTGCTCACCTTTTGGCTAACGCACCAACCGCCGCATATGCACCTGGTCATCACCAGCCGCGCCGACCCTTCGCTGCCCCTGTCGCGTTTACGGAG
>JAGQGA010000486.1 GCA_020432595.1 Anaerolineales bacterium
AATGCGCCGACAGCGGCGCAGAAAAATAGTAGCAGCCATCCCCCGTCGCCAGCAGCGGAATCCGGGTCGGGTCGGCCAGCCGCAGCCCCAGCGCCACCCCCTGCCCCCAGCCCAGCCCACCGGCATTGGGCAGCCCATAAAAGCTGCCAGGCTGCGACATGGGCAAATAATCCCCCTGCAAATCAAACTCCCGCAACACAATCAGCTCCGGGTGCGCCGCCACCGCTTCGGCCACGCAGTGGGAAACCCAACCAAAGGTCATCTCCCCTTTCGTCTGGGCTTTAACGATTTCGCGCTGGCGAACGGCCGTTCTCTCCCTCACAATCCCCGTCACCCACCTTCGCCGCCCCTGTAGCGTCGCCGCTTCTGGCAAGCCAGCCATTGCCAACAAGCCCTGCAAAAACGGCACCAGCCCAGCATTCACATAGGCATCCGACTGAAACCCATAGCGCGGATACCGCTGAAACACCGGGTCAGGCCCCACATGCACCACGCGGCACCCCTCCGGCGGCCGGCCGTGAATGGGCATGTAAGGCACATCCGTTTCCAGGTTGATGATCAAATCCGCTTCCTTCACCGCCGCGTGCGGGTTATCGCCCAAATACAGCGGGTGGTTCATGGGAAAATGAAGGTTGCGCGGCACCAGCCCGGTCACGCCAATGGCATGGCTCTCGGCCACGGCTTGCAGAGCAGGCAAAATGGCGTGGTTGCGGTCGGTGCCACCGCTGATGATTAACGGCCGTTCTGCCCCTCTCAGCCACCCCGCCACCCGCTCCATCACCGCCGGGTCAGGGTATGGCACGCTCACCGCCACTGGCGGTGCAATCGTCGCTGGCAGCGTAATCGCCTGCTCCATCGCCTCTGGCGCAAAGGTCAAATAGACCGGCCCTGGCGGATACGCCGTTGCCATCGTCCACGCCCGCTGCAAAATCAAATCCAGCTCCGCCACATTGTCGGGACTAAGGTGATAATCCCACTTGACGTTCTCCCGCACCATGCCGGCCTGGTCAAACATTTCCTGCGCCCAGTGGATAAACCCCGGTTTGCTGGTGCGGCCAAATTGTTCGGTGGTGGGGGCGCGGCCGGCAATGACAAGCAGCGGCACATGCCCTCGGCTGGCGTTGATGAGGCCAATGAGGGCGTTGGCCGTACCGACGTTGGTGTGGACAAAAATGACCTGCGGTTTGCCCGTTGCCAGGTAATAGCCATAAGCCATGTTGACCGCCACATTCTCATGCGGCACGGTAATCGGAACCGGCACGTCCACCCCCAGCCGCCCCGCCTGCTGGTAGCGGGTCAACGCCCCCAAAATGGGCGGGAAATCGGTGCCGACATTGCCAAAAATATAATCCACCCCCAGTTCTTTCAGCCCCAGCAGCAGCCCCTCCGCCCCAGTTACGTTTCTCATCTCTTGGCTCATGGTTCCTCGGCAGAATCAAAAGCGTGACACAGAGACCCACAGAGAAGACACAGAGAGGCACAGAGGGCAAATGTTGTTGTTCTCGTTTTCTCTGTGAAACTCTCGCTTATCTCTGTGAAACTCTGTGTCACTTCTTAGCTTGCGTACAAGACAATGAACTACAGATGCACACAGATAAACACGGATTTTCTTATCGGTTTTCATCTGTGTGCATCTGTAGTTGATTCATCTTTTCGATTGCGACTTATCCGCGTCAGGAAAATCAGCGTCCTATTTTGATTCTTCATCGTGCGGCTGTGCCACATCCTTATGCCAGCCGAATATCGCCCAGCGTGGCAAAACCACACTGGATCATGTTGGTTTTCAGGTCGGCCAGCAAAATTTCGGCGGCATGGTCGCCGCCGTCGTCACCAAAGGCGGCCACGCCAAATATAAACGGCCGTCCCATCAGCACAAATTCCGCCCCCAACGCCAACGCCCGCATAATGTCCAGCCCGGAGCGCACGCCGCTGTCAAACAAAATATGGGCACGCCCCCGCACCTGCTCCACAATGGCCGGCAGTGCCTCAATCGCCGCCGGTGCGCCGTCAAACTGCCGCGCCCCGTGGTTAGAAACGACAATACCATCCACCCCCACCGCCACCGCTTCCTCGGCATCGGCCGGGTGCAGCAGCCCCTTAAGCAGCAACCGCCCCGGCCACTGGTCGCGCACCTCACGCAGATAATCCCACGACAGCGTGCCGCCAATTTTCTGCCGCACGAAGCTGGCTAATTCGGCCGTTTCACCCGACTGGGCATATTTTTCCATCGTTTTGAGACTAGGTAATCCTTCGCGCAGGGTGGCAATGCTCCAGGCGGGGCGCTGCATTCCCTGCCAAATGAGGCTGGGGGTAAGGCGCGGCGGCATTCGCAGCCCGGCGCGGCTGGCGCGTTCACGGCGGCTGGGGCCAGGCACGTCGGCAGTGACAAGCATAGTTCTGAAGCCGCTGTCCCATGCCCGCTGTAGAAGGTCGGACCGAACGGCCGTTTCTCGCGGTGGGTACAGTTGAAACCAGCCCACGTCGCCCGCCAACGGGCCAATGGTTTCCGGGGTTTGGGTGGCAACGGTGCTGAGGCAGTAGGGGATGCGGTATTTAACGGCCGTTTGCGCCAAAATCTGCTCCGCTCGCGGCCACATCAACCCCGTCAACCCCACCGGAGCCACCCCAAACGGCGCGTTAAAAGTTTGCCCCAACAGCGTTGTCCGCGTATCCGGTTCCAGTGGCTCCCGCAGCAGTCGCGGCAAAAAAGTAATGTCGGCCAACTTCTCCCGGTTTCGCGCCAGCGCCCGGTCATCCCCCGTCCCCATTGACAAATATTCCCAGGCCACGTGGGGAATCCGCCGCCGCGCCCTCGCCTCCAAATCCGCAATCGCTGGATATTGCTCCAGCCTTTTTTTCCACTTCGCCTCGTCCATGGTCAAGCCTCCTGGTCAAGGCCAAACTTTAACCCAACGCGGCGAAACGGCAAGGGGCTGGTGGCTACTGGCGGGTCAGTACCTTAACGATGAAATTCTCATACCCTGAACAAGGAAATGAACTACAGATGCACACAGATGAAAACAGACAAGAAAATCAGTGTTTATCTGTGTGCATCTGTAGCTGATTCATTCTTTTGGCTGTAGCTTGTCTGCGGTAGGAACAACTGTAGCCAGCCCGGTACGGATGGTGCTTCTTCAGCACGTTCGGCCTCGCTCATCAGCACCAGCAGCGCGTGCCAGGTCAGCGCCCGGTTAACAGTGCCAACGGTTTGCGCCAGGGCAAACGCCTCTTGCAGTTCGGCCAGGGTGCCAAATGCCCGCCACTGCGCCAAATAAGCGTCGCGCACTGCCGCCAGCACCGGGTCGTGCGCCTCCAGCTTTAAGATGTAGGCAGCATTTCGCAGCACGATGATGAGCGAGAAAAAGGGGTGTGCTAGGCAGGTTTCTCCCCAATCGGCGAAGGTATAACGGCCGTTTTTCACAAACACATTGTTATCATGAAAATCATCGTGGTGGAGCGTTTCCGGGATGCCAAATGCGGCCAGCCGTTGGCACAAGGCGGTGAATTGGGGGATAGCCTGATGAAGCTGGCTATATTCCGCCGCCGTCAACCCTTCTTCATGCCCCAGCAGCATGGCGGGGGTATCTTGCAGCAGGGCTGCAAACAGCGTGGGCAGCCGTTCCAGCCGTCGGTCAAACACCCCCAATTCTAACAATGTAGCAGCGCGAGGAATGAGGGCAATTTGCATCTGGGCATAGTGGGAAACGGCCGTTTGCCACCGACCTATGTCCCTATCTGTCTGCAACAACTGCCGCAGCGGTTGCCCGGCATCTGCCAGCAGCAACCACCCCTGTCCTGGCTCCACCGCCACCACCTCCGGCACTGGCATCCTCCACCTGTACAATGCCATTGTCAGCCCCGCTTCAAACCGCAGCACCGGGCTAACCATCTTCAAGTACACAACGCCGTTCGTGGTCGGCACAGTCATCACCTGCGACCAGGCACGCTGCTGTATCAACGAGACCGAACCTGCAAGCTGGTATCCATTTCGCCACAATTGCTTTAGCAACCACACTTCTTGTTCATGTGTCAACATATTTTCACCGCTTAACAAATAGATGAAGATTTGTCATTTTTAATCTGGTTTCATCATGATCTTAACTATATTGGCTACAGTTAAAGATGTATTGAGCAAGGAGTTAAAGGCATAGCCATGAACCCATTGAACGCTAGGGCAGTTGGCAAATGGATATGCCCATATAGAATTATGGTTCGGCATTACTGGTATTATTGGTGCCATGGTGCAAGCAGGTTTACCCAGAAGATGGTTGGCTTTTTCGTCTCACCTCCCGTCAACCAGTCTCAAGCCATCACATTCGCTAAACGCCGCCTAGTCATGCTTCTTTTAGGGATCATCATCCTTGCAGGGCGCAGTTATGTGGTGTATGGACAAAGCATGGAGCCAACTATTTATACCAACG
>JAGQGA010000487.1 GCA_020432595.1 Anaerolineales bacterium
ATTGCTCGCGCCAATAGGTGCGTAACGCTTCACCCCGCTCTTCCATCACTGACTGTTGCCACGCCACATACTCGCCGTAAGTCGCCTCGATGGTGGGCAGGCTGGCGACACGCTGCGATTTGGCCGCGAGATAGAGTTCACGCAGCTCCGACTGGATGATTGACATTGATCGGCCATCCAGAAGCATATGGTGTAGCTTCATCACCAGCACATGCTCATTCGGCCGTTTGGTCAGCAGATAAACGTGAAACGAGCGGTTGGCTAAGTCAAAAGGTGCGTTATGGTACGCATCAACCTGTGCTTCGATCTCGTCCCATGACGACGCGCTGGCATCAACTTGTGTGAAGGCAACAGGTTGATAATGATGCACTTGCAACAGCGGTTGTCCATCGGACTCTATGATGGTTGTGCGTAAGATCGGGTGACGATTGACAAGCCGTTGAAACGCCTGTTGTAATAACGCCACATCCACCACAGAAAAGAGCCGCGCCACATTGGTAAGATGATACTGGGTACTCTCAGGTGAGAATTGAAGCTCAAACCAAAGCCCTGTTTGGTTGTAGGAAAGGGGATGGGTGTCAGACGCAGCAAAATAGGCAAGCAGGTCTTGCTTATGCGTTCTGAGATGCGCGATCAGTTGTGGGGTTAATGCACCTTCCGCCGCACGAACACCCAACTGCCCATCATTGGGGTAAAGTTCAATGCCTTGCGCGGCCATGCGCGTCACAAAGGCGGCAATGCTCATAGTAAAATCTCCTTCACTTTGGCACTGTCACTCTGTGGGTGGATCGGTGTCGCATCCAACGCTTGCTCATCATCATCCAGAGGCGTATTTTGTTCGACGTTGTGATTGAATTGATCGAGCAAAGAGTCAATTGTCTCCATTAGGCTAATATCTTCCAAGAATTTGGCGACAGGAAGCTTGACCTTGAGTAGCTGCTGTACGCGGTTGCGTAGCTCAATTGACATCAGTGAGTCCATCCCTAAACTGATCAAGCCGTCTTGCATTGCAACCTTTTCAGGGGAGCCAATTCCCAAAAGACGTGCAACTTCACCCTGAATTGTCTGGGTAAGTAAAGGTCTTCGCTCTGGGGGGGAGAGCTGCAAAAGTTGGTCGTGGATGCTCACGCTCGGTGTTGACGAGCGTGGTTGTATGCTTGCGACCTGCTGGCTTTGACCATCCATTTCCATTGCCGTCTCTTGAGCAAGCGTCGTGTAGAACGGAATAGCGCGTGTAGGGTCATCAAAATAGCGATGCCAGTTGATGCTCATACAGGCAACTTGGGCGACAGATTGGCCGAGCAAGTTGGCAAACGCTTGGACACCTTGCTGCGGCGCATACGCCCCAAATACCCGAGACGGCAAGCGATTGCCTTTGGCGCGTGGTCGCACTTTTACAGCCATGTTGGCAGTCTGCCACCCTTGCCAGTTGATGCTCAATGTAGGCAATCCCATCGTGTGGCGATAATGAGCCAGCCCGTCCATAAACGTATTGGCCGCCGCATGGTTCGCCTGCCCCGCATTACCAAGAAGGCCAGCGGCAGAAGAAAAGAGAACGAAGAAATCGAGCGGAATGTGTTGGGTCAAGCTGTGCAGGAGCCACGTTCCCTGCACTTTGGGGGTAAAGACCTTTTCAAATGATTGCCACGACTGCTGAAGGAGGGCGGCATCATCTAGCACACCGGCGGCATGGACGATGCCGCGCAGGGGATAGGCGGGTGGGATATGGGTGAGAACGGCCGTTAATTGGGCTTCGTCACTCACATCGGCTTGTGCAACATGCACCTGTGCGCCCAACGTCCGCATAGCGTCCACTTTAGCCTGCGTGGCTGCATTCGGCCGATTTCTCCCCAGCAAAATTAACTGCGTTGCCCCCTGCTCGACAAACCAACAGGCGATTTCAAGCCCGATCTTGCCCAGTCCACCCGTGATCAAATAGGTCGCGTTTTTGTGAATCGCCATCTTCGCCGGGGCATGTTTGTAACGGTTTAGCCTTTGAACATATTTGATCCCTTGTCGCAACGCTATCTGATTCTCGCGACTTGTCTGGTTTTCGACCATCGCCCGATACAGGTCTGGCATCTGTGCGACTAACTCAGCCGATTCATCCAAGTCGATACAGACACAGTTCAATTCTGGATGCTCTAAACCAATTGTGCGCCCCATTCCCCACAGGGCGGATTGAGCAAACCCAGCCACACGCTCACGACGATTGGTCGCTTGGGTTCCTTGCGTCACTAGCCATAAACGGGGTGGCGATAACCGTTCGTGCAAAAGAGCCTGTGTCACATACAATGCTGTTTCACAACTAAGCTCTGCTGCCCATGTCAACTGGCTGGCCTCCTCAACCGCTGGTGCATCTAAGCTCCAACAGTGAACCACATCGGTTACTGCGGGCAGCGCGGCGATCAGTTGGCGATAGTCGTCGGGGTGTTTCGGCCGAATCGTAAAGCAGTTCTGCTCAAGCTGCTGAAACGCATCGCCCGGATAAACTAAAATGGCATTGTGCTGACTAGCGACATTGTGTCCATTAATGTGTACTGACGGAACCAACGCTTCGCACGCACCCTGTGCATCAGCAAAAATCAACCACGTCTGTCCCTGAAGGCTGGCCTTTTCTTCAACCAAGTGGAAGCCGTTGTGCTGACCAGTTGCCATCGGCTCCCAATGCGTCGCATAAAGCCAACGGCGCCACGCATCACTCTGACGATAAATCACATCGAGCGGCGCAGGCGCATATTCAACGCCTTCCATCTCGATTAGGCAGCTTCCATATTGATCGAAGAGTTGAATGTCCCAGGTCGTTTTGTTGAGTTGGCGACCATAACACCACCACTCAGAGTTATTATGCATCTGCACTGGTTGATAGAGTTTGGCTCGATCAATGGTAGCAGGGAGCAGCGGAACGGCCGTTTCTGGCTGACAAGCAGCGACCAACGCCAAGCAACTTTCTAGCAGCCCCGGATGCACTTGATAACTATCACCGTTATCTATGCCGTCTGGCATCGTCAGCTTGCCGAACAGTTCACCTTCGCCCCGCCATGCGTCGGCGAGCCAGCGTAAACTGGCACCAACCGCAATCCCGTTCGGATAGATCTGCGCACTATCAACCTCGTTGGTGCAACGTTTGCGGTAGCTGTCGAGATTAGCAAATTGATTGGAATCAACGTTTGCCGCCGTACTGAGCTGCCCCGTTGCGGCGGTTACAATAGTTGGCTTTTTCTCGTTGCTATCAAAGCCAACGAGCTTCAAATCAAGCAGGTCAGGGTTCGCTGCGGAAGCGGTCGCCAGCAGTTGCACGGTGCGGCGACCCTGTTCTGGAATCACCAGCGGGTCGGGAAAAGCGAGATTTTCCAGAGCGGGTGAACGCCCATCTAATGCAAGGCCGGCCGCCTCGAACAACAGCGCGAGTTGCGTCGCAACAGGGACGACGGCGGTGTCTGAGATGCGATAGTCAGCCAAATTGGGGCGTGCATCAGCACTGAACAGTGTCTCGAAAATCGTTGTATTCGAGACGGGGGTGTGGATCATCTTGTCGATGAGCGGCTTGAGTCTGTTTTCGGCCGAATCATCAACCTTCGCCTTTTTACGCGGCGCATCAATCCAATATCTTTGGCGTTGGAACGGGTAGGTGGGTAGCTGAACCTTGTGCCGCTGATACGGTTGATCAAAACCATGCCAATCAATCGGCACACCGTGCGTATACAGTGCGGCCAAGCTCGTCAACATCTGCTGCCAGTCGCTTTGGTTCTCGCGCAGAGAAGGCAATGTAACCATACCCTCATTTTCAATCTGTTCAGTGATACCCAACAGCGTCGGTTGCGGACCAATCTCTATGAAAATGGTGCAGCCCTGGTCCCACAACGTTTGTACACCATCGGCAAAGCGCACCGTGTCGCGCAGATGGTTGCGCCAGTAGTTGGGGTCGGTTAGTTCATCTTGCACCAGTTGCCCCGTCATGCTCGAAACAACGGGCAAGGTCGGTGGCGACAGCACAAGACGGCCAACCGCTTGGGCAAAATCATCTAGCACAGGGTCAAGCATCGGTGAATGCGCGGCGACTGGGATAGCCAGTTTGCGCGTTTGGAAACCCGCTGCCTGTAACTGCCTATTCACCACGCTCACCTGATGATCTTCACCCGAAATCACAACGCTGCGCGGGCCGTTAATCACCCCAATCGTCACGCTGTCGGCTGCTTTCAGGAAGGGCAGAATCTCCGCTTCAGACCCACGGACGGCGACCATACTGCCCAAAGCCGTTTCCATGAGCCGCCCACGCTCGGTCACAAGACGCAACCCATCTTCAAGTGAAAGGACACCGGCCGTATATGCTGCGGCAAAGTCGCCCAAGCTGTGTCCCAACACAAAATCAGGTTCTACTCCCCAAGAACGCCACAAATCGGCTAAAGCACATTCAATGG
>JAGQGA010000488.1 GCA_020432595.1 Anaerolineales bacterium
AACTCCCGTCCCGCTGGTCGCAGTGGTAGCAGTAACAGCCCACCCAACACCACCCCCAACCCCAACTCCTGCAGCGACAGCGGCCGCAAACGAATCAGGTAAAAGCGCGTCTGGTTCGGCCACAGCAGCGGCACCCCCACAAACCCCACCAGCATATCCACCAGCAGATGCGACCCATACGCCGCCGTTAGCAGCCACCACCCAGATCCAAACACAACCCACGTTCCCCCACCCACGATCACCACTGCCAGCAGCGAATGCGTCACCTGCCGATGCCCAAACCGCTGCTCCAGCGGCCGACTGAGAAATGGCAGCAACCGCCCCACCACCGATGCCTGCGAATCCACATCCGGCAGCAAAGCAAAGAACCCAGCCAAAAGCAACACCCCCAACTGCGGTCGTTCCGCCTGCCAACTGTAGAACCAAACAGGTGGCAGCAGTCCCGCCATGAGGTGGATGAGAGGACCTTGGGCATTGAGCAAACGTGGCAGCATCAGTAGCTAAGGCCAACAGGCGCGGCGTTGCCTAAGGGCACTTTTTGCGCCGTGCCTGTTGGGGTGTGAGGGGCAGGGGAGCAGGGGAGCGGGGGAGGTGAGGAGTGGAAGAATTGTGGGGAGTGGGGTGTGGGGTGTGATGGGTTGGATACAGGGATAAGCGGGTACATGGCTGTTTGGTAAGGTCATGGAGTCATTGCTTTGGTTGTAGGGTAAACGGCCGTTTGCTGAGATACCCATAAATTGAGCCAGGAACGGCCGTTTGCAGGGATACTTATAAATTGAGCCAAGAACGGTCGTTGGCGGTCGTAGCAAAAGGAGAACCTTGGTTGTAGGTAAAACAGTTGTGAAGCGAAATAATCGTTCATGAGCGAGGAACGGCCGTTTGCTGAGGTAGCCGCGAAAGAACATGGGTTGTGGGATAAACAGCCGTTTGTTGAGCCACTGGGACACCTCATTCATATCCTCATCATGACCCGTCTGCGCCACCAATAAGCAGTGCCGTAAACACGGATAAAAGAGAACACAGAAAGAAAAATTGAGGGATTCGTGTTTCTTCCTATCCGTGGTTACCGTTCTGGAAACACAAATCCAGAAAGCCCGGATGCCACGGAATACAATAGTTTTTTGCCGATATAGGCGACAAAACCCGTATTCATTCACCCCCATCCGCGCTCGTCCGCGTTTGTCCGCGTCCCATTTAGACCTCCCCAACAAGCCACTACGTCGTCTGGCGGACGCTGCGATAGATTAGCGGCCGGAGCAGCATCAGCGCCGTAATCAGCAGCGCACTCGCCAGATAGCTGTCCAGTCGGTAGCGCCAAACCAGCAGCAGCACAATCACCGGAATCAGCAGCACCCACACCAGATTAAACCGCCGTGGCGTATGCTCCAAATGACGCAACTCCGGCAGCGTCCCCTCCTTGGCCTGCTGACACAACGCCACAATCGTTGCCGGATGCCCCTGACCCATCGTTACAATCCGCCGCAGCGTTGCCCGCCGATGGGGGATGTTGTCGGGCAGTGACCCATCTGCTAGTTTCTGCGCCGCCGCCGCAGTCAGCGGTGCAATCCGCACCACCCGGCAACGGCTAATAAACGGATGAATCTTGCGCTGTAACGTCGCCGTATCCGGTGGCGCAGCCGCCAGTACAGCCACTGTCGCCGCATTAATCAGCAGCTGAATCGCCACCCGCGCCTTAGTGTTGGCCGCATCCAGATTGTCCAGCAGCAGCGTTGTTGGCTCCGCCCGCACCGCCAAAACCGCCAAATCCCGCAACTGCTCCGCCGTCGCTCGCGGCGGCAGTGCCGCTCCTGCTTGCTCAATAATCGCCGTCAGCCACGACCGCAGCGGCTCCTGCAAATCCACAAACACCGTCCGCACCGTCCCCGTCGTTGGATGCTGCTGCAGCGCATACGTCTTGCCCCAGCCATCGCCACCCAAATACAGCGTTGCATTCGCCCGTTCCGTCGTCTGGTCATCCCCATGAGCCACGCCCAGCACCGCCAGCAAGTTGTCGGCCGCAACGGCCGTTTCCCCCAGCAGTGGCTCCGACAACCTCCCCAACACCTCCTCCGGCGTGCGATACGGCAGCCGCCCCGACAACTGCGGCCGGCCGTCAGGGAGATAGTTAAAATAACCATGCCCCAACATCCGCAGCCGCGCATTACAGTTCCAGCGCACCGCTGGTGGCAAGCTGTTCTGCTCCCGCTGACACGTCAGCACCACCACATCCCCCAACGCCGCCGACTGCTCGGCAATATGGGTCAACGCCTGTTTAATCCCCTTGCCATGCTGGGCATCCCGGCACCCCACCTGCACCTCATCAACCACCAGCAACACACGCGGGTCAGCCGCAGCAGCCGCCCGCAGCCCACGCTCATGCAGCGTCGCAAAGCGGTGAGCCAGCCCCGTAGACACATCCGCTAGCAGCAGCTCCCACTTATCCAACGCATTCGGCCCCGCATAATGAACCGCAGCCATCTGCCCATTCAATGCCGACACCACCGTTTGTTCCCGATAAGGCGTTAGCTCCACCCCCTTGCCATCGAGCAAAATAACCTGCCGCCAGCGGCAGCGCAGCGCATGAGCCAGAAAGAGGTGGAGAAAGCTACTCTTACCTGAGCGCGTCTTGCCCGTCACCAAGAGACGCATCCAAACCCTCCGAGGCAGGATTTAGCCAGCGGAGCCAATGATGGGGTCAGCCCCACCAGCCAAATCCTGCCCATAGCCAACCAAACCAACAGCCAACCGACCACCTGCCAGCAGGCCAGTCAGGAACCGACAAACGGCCGTTTAGCCGTCGAATAAACAAAAAGATACTACGTGTAGTGATTGTGGCTTGTCCCACCAAGAGAAAGCACCACCAATAAGCTGAGAGCAGTCTGTCAGAGAATTTCACGCAAAGACGCAAAGCCAAAGCGTCTTTCTTTGCGCCTTTGCGCCTTTGCGTGACCTCTTTAGTCAGCGATTGTGTGAAACAGATGATAAAGCCACCCCATTATACAAAAACAGAACAGGCGTGCTAAAATCAACAAACACTCATTTTCCCAGGCCAGTCACCCAAGAAAAGGAGTCTTGATGAAACAAACCGCATCCGTTGTATTCTTGTTCCTGCTGCTCGGCAGCCAGCCAGTTGAAGCCAAAACATCATCCCCGCATCCCCGGATTCACCAAGCCAGCTTTGCCTATCCCTATAACTGGGAGTGGCACGATTATGAGGCCATTGTCAAGCTGTCCGTCGTTGTGGTGGATGGGAAGCGCGAAACGGCCGTTTCCGCCACCCTAACCAGCTTCTACAACCATACCCAGTGGAAAACGGCAGTTACCCCTGCCAAGCTCACCCGGCGACAGCAGACCCAACTCAACACCTTCCTCCAATACAGCACCGCCATTTTGGGCTGCCAAGATAACACCACAGCCGCCCATGTCTATGATGACCCTGCCAGCCACGACCTGAGCAGTCCCATCACCATCTACAACTACGCCCAAACATTGTGGGGGTACCGGCAAACGTGGCAATGCGACGGCAACAGCCAAACCCCGCCGCCGCCGCTTCCCCAACCGGCCGGCAATACCTGCCACCCCACACCCCCAGATACCCTACGAGCCGGGTCAAGCTGTTGGGTGTGGTCGCAGCAGGGGAGGGGGAACGGCCGTTTGGCCGAAGCCACTATCCCCACCTGTGACGAACGCATCGCCCAAATAGCCTTGTTTTGGCGGTTGACGCTGCTGCAGGGGACAGTATGGAATATCGCCTTCGCCAGTTTGGAGTCTCCCTATGATTACAGTGCCGGGCAGCTAGGGCTGCACCTGTTGGCGATGGGGTACCCAACCACCAAGCTTGACCATCTCACCGATTACCTGACGTTGTGGGATAGAACCAGAAACCTGGACAATGTGATGCTGCAAAAGGTGGCGGTGGATTTACGGCCGTTGCTGCGGCTGATGGCCGCAGATTTGGCTGGTGCCTGTTAAAAAAACAAAAAAGCTCCCGTACGGGAGCTTTTTTTCAATCCCTCTAAGGAGCCAACGGCCGTTCTGACACAGCCAATTACAATGGCAAATGCGTTTACCATCGTTTCAATCCCTCTAAGGAGCCAACGGCCGTTCTGACTTTTTGGAATGACTGGGCGTTTTATGATATCCGGTAAAGTTTCAATCCCTCTAAGAGGGTAGGACGGGAGATAACTGCCGTCGCGTTAAACGTAGTGGCCACTACGTTTAGTGTAACATAGAGGGAAAAAAACGTGGTGGGACTAAAACTCCCGTCGCGTTTTTCGTGGCGGCCGCCACGTTGCTTACGACAGCAGCCACGTTTTTCGTAGCTAGAGATAACTCCCGTCGCACTCAAAATGACCCTGATTTTACAGGTTTTCCTTTCTTTTTGTGACCAAACTGTCTGGAAAAACGGCCGTTTTCATCA
>JAGQGA010000489.1 GCA_020432595.1 Anaerolineales bacterium
CTACATGGATGTCGGCGATTACCCCACGGCGCGCGCCTACAGCGAGCAAGCCCTCTCCATCTGCCGCGAAATCGGCGTGCGCTTTGGCGAATGTTTTGCCCTGCTTAATTTGGGCATCATCTACCATTACCTGACCAACGATGTTTCCGCCGAAATGTACAGCCGCCACGCGCTACAGCTTGCAGAAAGCATGGGCGTTCCGCCGCTCCAAGGGAATGCGCTCATGGTTTTGGGTCATGCTCTAACGGGGCAAAAGAATTATGCAGGAGCCATTGAAGCGTATGAACGTGCCTTGGGCATTTGGCAGGCCATGAACCAACAAATGTCCACCATAGAAATTGAGGCCGGACTAGCACGGGTAGCAATGGCAAAAAATGAGGCAGACAAAGCCTTACTGCATGTCAACAAAATTGTTGACTATCTTGAGGCGGGGCATTCGCTAGAAGGAACGGAACAACCTTTTCGGATTTACCTCACCTGTTACTATGTTTTACAACAGGAATATGATCCCAAGGCCGAAGACCTGTTGGAACGGGCGCACACGCTGCTACAACAATACGCCGCCAGAATTACCGATCCAGCGCGTAAGCAGTCTTATTTAACCAATATCCCAGCTCATCGAGAGCTGATTGAGCTGTTTAAGCAGCAACGTTAGATGACAAAGTGTCAAAATAAATGAGGTTCTTCAGAATTGCGTAGGATTCCCGCAAAATTCTAAAGAAACGCAAAAAAGCCCGACTAGCCGGGCTTTTTTGCGTTTATCCATAAAGGGTTGTCGCGTTACTCGTTGACAAAGCCCGTCCAGTAATTGTTGCCGCTCCAGTAATGGTCGCCAACCCAGTAATCAGTCCCATTCCAGTAGAAACCACTGTTGGTGAAGTAGCTCCCGTTCCAGTAAAAGCCACCGTTCCAGTAAAAGCCACCGTTCCAGTAGAAACCACCATTCCAGTAAAAGCCACCATTCCAGTAGAAACCGCCGTTCCAGTAGAAGCCGCCATCCCAGAAATAATCTTGTCCGGCCGGTAGTGGGTTGCGGTTTGCATCAACCAAGCGGTAACCTTTTTGCTGGGTATCGTAGATAACGCGCCCAACGTATTGGCCGCCGGGGGTCATGCCCATGTTGGCCTGGCCGGTGTAGGTACCCAGCGCGGCATCAGAGGCAGAAATGCGGCCGGCTCCCTGCTGGAAGATGCTGTAGGCGAGGGTGCCGTTGGGATTAACGGCCGTTTTAGCACTCGCCATCAACCGCTGCTTCACCTGGTTCGGGGTCAGATTCGGGTTTTGCTCCAGCATCAGTGCCACGACACCGGAAGTAACGGCCGTTGACACCGACGTACCCGCTCCCATATACAGCCCACGCCCATAGTACAAATCTGGATGCTGGCTCGCCCAAACGCTGCTTGGTGGCACCCTCATCAAAATGTGGGCACCCGTTGCCACCACATCCGGCTTAATAAACCCGGCTTCAGTCGGGCCAGCACCGCTAAACGATGGGATATAGTCATCGCTGCTGTCATTGGGCGTGTAATTATCGGTAAAGGAACCGGCTGTAATCACAAACGGATCATTACCGGGCGTGGTCACAGAACCAGCCTTCGGGCCTGTGTTACCGGCTGCGGCCACCACCACAACCCCCGCGTTCCAAAGTGCTTCCACAGCTTGATTGAGCGGATTGTCCCAATAGGGGCCAGTGACAGGCCCCATCAGCGACAAATTGACCACGCGAATGTTGTAGGTATTGCGATAGGCCAAAACCCAGTTCAACCCGCTGATGACCTGCGAGTAGGTGCCTTTGCCTTCTGAGTCCAGTACGCGCACACTGATAATGTTGGCTCCGGGGGCGATGCTGCCTGTTTTTTGGCTACTAATGATGCCAGCCATAAAGGAGCCGTGACCGTTGGCATCCCCAGTCCCACCATTGATAACGCTGTACTGGGCACGGTTGTTTTTGCCCAGCATATTGGCATCAACACCTGTATCAACGACTGCCACACCAATACCTGTGCCATCAATGCCCCGGCTGTGCAGGGCGGAAGCCCCGGTCACGTCCAGATACTCGGCTGAGGTCACGTTGTGGGCACGATAGGATGAGGTAAAGCTCAAGTCATCGGCGTACAGGGTACCACCGCTATAATTTTCTACCCAACCATATACCCACATGGCGTTATCGGGCGCAACGGCCGTTAATTCCCGCAAGGTATAGCTTGTATCCCGCACGATCCGGTAATCTGTCGCTACCCGGTTGCCATCAACATCCAAAAACGTTAACCCAATTAACGGTTGCGTCCCAGAACCTGAGGCCATCATCCAGCCTGACATGCGGTACGTTTCGCCCGGCACCGCCAGCCGCCGCTGACCTACCCCACCACCGGTTGCACCCGTCGCCAAAGCCCGTGAGCCAGAGCGTTTATTGGTGCTGGTGCTAACAGAATCCCATGTTGTCCAGTCGGTTAAATAGTTTTCAAACCCTTCATTGTCCAGCAGGTTGGGAGCCAAATTCTTGATCTTTTCCGGCGCAGTCATCACCAGACTAACATTGTCTACATACAGCTTCCCAAACCCCGCTTCATAATTTAGCGCCCAGGCTTCAAGCCATACCGCATCATCGGGAGCTACAATGGAGATGTCTGTTTTTGTATAAGAAGTACGATTGGTTACATAATAACTATCAGCAATAAAGTTCCAGTTTTCGTCATAGAACGAGATGCCAATTTGCGGTGTTGTCGGTGAATTGGCAATGCGGAGATAGGCCGACAAACTATAGTTGTTGCCCGGTACCGCCGCCATATATTGGCGAGCTGCCCCCTGTGCTTCGCTTACCCGTATTGCTTTGCGGCCAGATTGAACAGGCGTGTCAACAAGGTCGGTTTTGCTCGTATACCAACTGGTTAAGCCAGACTCAAAGCTGCTATTTTTTAATAGATTGACACCCGTTTGCGGCAAAGAAATAGAGAGCGTGGTGTCATCCACAAGCAGCGAGCCACCGTTCTCCCCGTCAGTCCATACCCAAGCTGCCACACCTGTAGCGCCTGTGGGGGCAACGGCCGTTACTGAAAACTGCTTGTAACTAGTCCCCGTAATTTCTACGAAGGTTGAGCCACCAATCCACTCATTGTCATTGCCATAGAAACGAAGCCCCAAGCCACTCCAGCGGGGATCACCCACTTCTTTGGCCCACAGAGAAAACGTAACCGTATCGCCTTCACGCACGGAGGGGTATTGATCCGCCTCACTATCGCTGGTTCCCAAACGCAATGCCTTGGAGCCAGAACGGGCATCGCTGCTGATGCCATAGCCATTGCCCCAATGCGTCCAACCATCAAAACCGTTTTCAAAACCAGGGTTCGCCAGCAGGTTGCCCGTCATATTGCTTGTACCGTTGGTCTGCATCATCGGTGCCTGGTGTCCGCCGGAAATAGCGGAATTTGCCCCAGCAGAGGCGGCAGGTTGGGTGCGTTGCACCCCTTCTTTGCGGATAACGTGACCAGCGTCCTGCGCCTGGCTAATCGCTTCAAAAGCTGGGGCTTCAACAATGTCGCCAATCACAGGATTAGAAAAGTCACCAGGGCGACGATCAACCTGTTCGGTGTCAACTGGTTCGGCAACAACTGTGCCCGGATCAGGCCGTTCCACAACAATCGCATCGCTTTTGCTTAGTTCAGCGTCCGGGGAGATGTGTTTGACGTAGGGATGTTGGGCAAGTTGGTCAACGGCCGTTTGCGGCAGCTCAGCGGCAAACCCGTTAATAATTGGCAGGTCTAAGGTTACCTGTCCGCCCAACTCAGTTACATACGCTTCAACCGACTCCGTTTGGCCGGGATATTTTTGCACAATCACAGAAACGGCCGTTTCCGTTCCCGCATCAACCAGCTCACGCAGCGTTGGGTCAATGGTTTCAGCAGAGTATGGTGCCTGTATTGTCGCCGCAGCTAACGTTTGACTAGCGGGCAAAATCACTATGAAAGTAAGCAGACTTATTGAAAACAGCAGTCGGTTCCACATTTCACATTTCTCCTGATTTGGAGCAGCTCGTACCCCAGTAATAGCTCTTGAGTACTAGAATAGCCCACAAGCATTACAATGCAGGTTAAAAGAAAACACCCGTTGTCAGTACTTTGGTACTATCAACGGGTGTTGGTTTTGACTCAGTTTACCCAAGCTAAGCTATTTATGTGGTGCGTAGTGCGTGGTGCGTATAAAGCACGCACTACGCACCACATACCAAATCAAAAGAATGATTGCGGCAACACCGCTATTGGCTACGGCTGTGCCAGCGTAAAGCCATTCCAATAATCATTGCCGTTCCAGTAATGACTGCCGTTCCAATAGTCGCTGCCGTTCCAATAGAAACCGCTGTTGGAAAAATAGCCACGGGGCCAGGAGAAGCCGCCGTTGCAGGAGAAGCCACCGGTCCAAGGG
>JAGQGA010000048.1 GCA_020432595.1 Anaerolineales bacterium
GGGCATTTTTCGACGGCTACTGGATCGGGGAAAGATGGATGAGTCGCGGCGGTTGAGCAACGGCCGTTTACTCGAATTCAGCCACATTTACCCCCTCGATGCTGCCTACGACACCCTCGATGCCGTCCCCGAAGAGGTTCGCACCAGCCGCCGCTATCAGGACGCGGGCGATTTCACCGTGCAAGGGGTCGCTGACCAAATTGCGGCCGAGTTTGGCGAGAAGCCGCTCGACATTGTGATCCACTCCATTGCCAATGGACCGGAGGTGCAGAAACCGCTGATTGAGACATCGCGGGCGGGGTATTTAACGGCCGTTGGCACCAGTGCCTACTCCATGGTCTCCTTTGTGCAGCGATTCTCGCCGCTGATGTCCCCCGGCGGCAGCTTTATCTCGCTCAGTTACATGGCAAGCGAGCGCGTTTTCCCCGGCTATGGCGGCGGCATGTCGTCGTCCAAGGCGGCACTGGAAAGCGACACCCGCGTGCTGGCCTACGAGGCCGGCCGTCGCTATGGGGTGCGTGTGAATGCCATTTCGGCCGGCCCGCTTGCCTCCCGCGCTGCCCGCGCCATCGGCATCATTGACCACATGCAGCAATACGTCGCCGCCAATTCCCCCCTCACCGACCCCCTGCAAGCCCACGAAGTCGCCAACGCCGCCGCCTTCCTTGTTAGCCCGCTCGCCAGCGGCATCACCGGAACCGTTTTGTATGTAGACAAAGGCTACAACATCATGGGGATGACAGTGGCGTAGAGACGCAAAATTTTGCGTCTCTACAACCCACCCAATTACCGATACGGGTGCTTCAATTTGGGCGGCTGAACATCATTTGGCACGGGTGAAAAATAGGGGGTAGTTTCCAGCGAAGCCTCAAACTCGGCTCGCACCGCCGCCAACCGCGCCGGGTTCACAAACAGCTCAATCGCCGCCTGCGACATCACCTGCGCCGCATACATCATCCCCTTGTGGCCAATGCTCATCCCACCTGAAGCCACAATTCCCCACGAATGTGCGGGCACGTTGGTCGGCCAGCAGGTGGTGTTGAGCATACTCAACGGCACGCGCCAGCTCATATCACCCACATCAGACGAGGCCGGGAAAATGCGCCCCATGTCTACGCTGGGGAAAACATCACCAATCAGCGGCTGGTTAGCCTGGGCAGGCGGCAGCCCCATGTATTGGGTAATCATCTGGCTGTTGCCGGGTGGGTTGTTGGCGTTAATCGCGGCCGCATACGCCATCTCTTCTTCGGTAAATTGAATTGGCCCCAGGGCTTGCATCACCTCATACTGCAAATCGGCCAAAGTATGGTTATTGAGAACGCAGGTGGTACCAGAGACAAAAATCTCTTCTACCTCGGTTTCTGTCATCATGGCCGCCCCTTGCGCCACCTTTCGCACCCGGTCAGCCACGCTTTGCACTTGGTTAGGCAAATGCGCTCGCACCACATAATGCACCTCGGCTCGGTCAGGCACAATATTGGCCGCCAGCCCGCCATCGGTAATGATATAGTGGATGCGCACATTGTCGGCTACGTGCTCGCGCATGAAGTTGACCCCCACATTCATCAATTCAACGGCATCAAGCGCGGAGCGTCCCATTTCGGGCATGGCGGCGGCATGGGCGGTGCGCCCGTGAAAGCGGAAAAGCATACTTTGCACGCCCAACATGCTGCCTTTGGAGGCGTAATTGGTGTAGCCGGGGTGGAAGTTAAAGGCAGCATCCAAATCGTCAAACGCGCCATCGCGCCCCATATAGATTTTGCCACCGCCCCCCTCCTCGGCCGGGCAGCCGTAATAGCGTACCGTGCCGGCCGTTCCAGTTTCTTGCAGCCATTGTTTGACGGCAACGGTGGCAGCCAGGCAGCCTGTGCCCAGCAGGTTGTGGCCGCAGCCGTGGCCATGGCCGCCTGCTTCAACGGGGTTGGGGTCGCTTTGCAGCTTTTGCGACAGCCCCGGCAAGGCATCATACTCCCCAGCAAAGCCAATGACGGGGCCACCGCTGCCCCATTCGGCCATAAAGGCGGTGCTGATGCCACCGACATCCCAGGTGATGGCAAAGCCAACTTCTTCTAAAAAGTCGGCCTGTAATTTTGATGCCTTAAACTCTTCAAAGCGAATTTCCGGGTTGGCCCATATTTCGTCGGCCATGGTCGTGAAGTTGCTCTGGTTGCGATCAAGCCAGTTAACGATCTCGGTTTTTGTATTCATGGAGGGTACCTTTTGTCATTTTTTGCCACGAATTTCACGAATTCGCACGCATTGTTAGACTGTAATCTACCACATTCGGGGGGAATGGGCAGGAAAAATAACGGCCGTTTCGCCTCGCAGGTAAGAAAACGGCCGTTTTACCAGTGTGTTAAACTTTACACTTTCCCTGTCGAATTATTCACGCATCCGCGCTTGAAGTTCGCTCACTGTTCCATGTATAATAATATGTTGTTGAGTAAGCAAAAGTTAGGTTCTTTTAAGGAAAAGGAACTTTTTTGAGCCTATTTCACACCCAAACCCACTGAACTCTGCTTTAATAACACCGCCAAGCGATCAAACGGCCGTTTGCAACAACACCAACAAGGTTGGTGTTCAATTTATTATTTTGTATTGGAATTGTCAGAACATGAGACGTAGGCAGACGTGAAGGCATTTATCGTTTTACCACCATCCCCCACTTTCTTGGCAACATCCCGGTCAAATAAGATCGTGAATGGTAAGGACAAATGTAAGACAATTATGATGAAATGCTGAGGATAAAATCACGCATCATTTAAGTGCTTGCCTAATGATACCTTCCCTTCAAATCTCCTATATTTCATTGATTGTTCTAGGCTTTGACATCACGGTAGGACAGCTTAAATTTGCTAAGGCACTGAAACTATGGTAGCGCAAAATAGTGACAAGTTAATCGGACACCAATTAGACCAATACCACATTGAACAACTGTTAACCCAACGCAAAAGTAGTGCCCTTTATTTGGCACGTGATGTCCGCTCTGAGGGTGAGGTTCTGCTGGAGGTCGCCAAGCAATCGGTGAAGGAGAACCAGCATTTTGCCGACGCTTTCCAGCATAATATGTCGGTGATTCAAACGTTAGGGCAACCGAATATTGCTAAGGTACTGCAAATTAGCCAATCGAGTGGCAAACGGCCGTTTGCCGTCATCGAAAACCAATCCACCACCACCTTGGCGGACAAACTAGCCGACTGGGCACGGGAAAACAACACCCTACCCGTCATCAAAGCCCTCGAACTCGTGCGCCATCTCGCCGCCACCCTGAGCATTGCCCATCGCGCCGGGATAATCCACCATGACCTGCGCCCTAGCAACATCTTCATGCGCGAAGATAACACCCCCGTTTTCGTCGATCTTGGTGTCCCACACGTGCCCGAAGTTGTCGAACAAAAATGGGAAATAGGGCAAAACAATGTCATTGACTACATCGCCCCTGAACAGCAAGAAGGGCGCGAAATCACTCCCCGCAGCAACATTTACTCACTGGGTGTCATTTTATACGAACTGTTGGCCGGGCACGCGCCTAAATTACCCGCCACCTCCTGGGACATTTTTGACCGTGATGCTACCCCCAAGGAAGTGCCGTTAGAAGAAGCCCGCATCGGTCTTACCAGCGAAACCTACCGGTTGGTGCGTAATTGCCTTTGGCGGCAGGAATGGAGCCGTTACGACAACGCTACGGAACTCATCAACGCCCTCGACGCTGCCATCGCCGCCGAACGTGCCCTGCCCAAAGTTCTCCCCGTGCCGACTTCCACCCGCCGCTGGCTGCCCATTGCCATCCCTGTAATCATTGTCCTCATCATCTTGGGTATTTTCCTCAACAGCGGCAATGACCCCAATGATGTTGAAGCCAACAGCATTGCCCAGGCGACCACCGTCGTGCCTACGGCTACCAGCACAGCCACGCCAACGGCCACGACCCCTCCCACCCGCACTCCCGTCCCTGTTTTAATCCCGCCAACCCTCACGCCAACGGCCGAATTGGTGATCGAGCTATTGGAGCCACTGCCGGGCAGCGAATTTGCTCAGGGCGACACCATCACCTTTGACTGGCGCTGGCCTGTAGAATTATCGCCAGGGCAACAATTTGCCATCTATCTCTTTACTAGCACACAAGTTTCCCTGGTTGAAACCGTTAAAGAGCCAATTTTGGGGTTTAACTACCGGGCGCGTATTCCGGTAAGCGATCTGAATGCCAGCGAAGCCAATGTTGATTGGCAAGTGGTGCTGGAAACGGTTGCCACGGGCAACAGTATTTTTGAAAGCGAAAGACGGCCGTTAACGCTACAGTTGGAGCCGCCAACCCCAACGGTAACACCCACACCTAGCATTACCCCCACCACCGACTGTGTGATTTCACCACCACCAAGCTGGGTGTTATACACCATTAAATCAGGCGACAGCCTCTTTAATCTGGCAATTGCTGGCGGCAGCAGCCTCGACTTTGTGCTACAGGTCAACTGTTTGCCACCAGACCCGGTGTTAAGCGTAGGGCAAAAAGTGTACATTCCCAGACCTCCGGCAACCAATACACCGACCCCGGCACCAGTACCGCCCACTGCAACACCTGGGCGAAGCGGTGGCGGTGGCGGTGGCGGGGACAAACCACCGACACCACCCCCATGATATGGATAAAGGTAAAAGGGGAGGTTTAGACCAACGTGGGTCTAACCTCCCTTTTTATATGCAGTAGCGGTTAACAATTCAGGGGCAGCGCATACTCATTGATGTAGCGGCAAGGCAGATGTAAGGATAGCTGTAAGGAAGAGATGGTACTGTGCTGCCAACCAGCTACGGGCACAGCCCTGTGCTGGTATTTTTGTATAGGGAACCTGGTATAAACAACTTTACAGTTTGGATGTAACCAGCTTGGCAGGAGTGTCATGAAACATAGAATCTTTGTATTGGTGACAGTTGTAGGGTTTGCTTTCTATATTTTTTTCGCCTTAGGAACCACCTTTGCCGATGCAGCGGCCGTTATTGCCCATGATGACAGCATTATTGTCTTGGAAGGCGGCACCGCAACACAATTGACAACGGGAGCGACCTCTGTCTTGGTCAATGACGTTACGAGCAATACACTTACGGTGGCGTCTATCATCGATCAGCCAGATTTTGCCACGGCCGCTTTTACCGTCAACGCCAATGGCACTTTTAGCTATAAGCACGACGGTAGCGAGCATTTTTCTGACTATTTTGTATACCAAGCGTGTGATACGGGTGCCGTTTCCTGTGACACAGCCACAGTGAACATTTCGATTACGCCACAGAATGACCCGCCAACGGCCGTTAATGACACCGCCACCATCAGCGAAAACAGCGTCCTCTCCGTTAGCTCACCCGGCGTTCTCAGCAACGACACCGACCCTGAAAGCGACCCGCTGCGTGTGACCAGCGCCAGCAACGTTAGCACCAAAGGCGCAGTCGTCAACGTCACCCTCAACACCATTGGCAACGGCAGCTATACCTATGACCCCACCGCAGCAGCCACCCTCCAAGCCCTGCCATCCGGTCAATCCACCGTTGACACCTTCAACTACACCATTAGCGACGGCAACGGCGGCACCAGCAACGCCACCGTCTCTATCACGGTTAACGGCCAAAACGACGCACCAACATTTGTGAGTACGCCAGGGACAAGTGTTAACGAAGACAGCCTCTACACCTATAACATCGTCGTCAATGATGTGGATACAGGCGACACGATTACCATTAGTGCCCCTACCCTGCCCGACTGGCTTACACTCACCCCCACCGGTAACGGCACCGCCACCCTAAGCGGCACCCCAACCAACGACGAAGCACTGACAGGCTTCTTTAGTGTTTCTCTGCAAGCCAAAGATACGTCTAACAGCACCGATACTCAATCTTTTATCATCCAGGTTCATAATGTCAACGATGCCCCGGTTCTGGACAACAGCGGCAACATGGTTCTCTCCAACATCAATGAAGACAACCAAAACCCCAACGGAGATGTTGTTCTAGCTATTATCAGCAGTGCTGGCGGGGATCGGATCACCGATGTGGATGCCAATGCCGCAGAAGGCATTGCCGTTGTGGGGGCAGACAATACCAACGGTACCTGGCAATATTCCACTAACAATGGCAGCAGTTGGAGCAACTTTGGCGTTGTAACCGACACATCCGCTATTTTGCTCAATAATTTTGCCCGCATCCGCTTTGTGCCCAATCTCGACTACAGCGGGCCGGCCGGAAACATCACCTTCCGCGCTTGGGACCAAACAAGTGGGTCGAACGGCAGTACCGGCATCAACACCATTCCCAACGGCGGCACCACGGCCTTTAGCGTGGCAACAGAAACAGCAACGCTCACGGTACAGGCAATTAACGATGCCCCTGTGTTGGACAACACGGGAACAATGGTGCTGCCTAACATTAATGAAGACACGCTGGCTCCGGCCGGCGACACGGTTGCCAATATCATTCTTAGTGCCGGGTTAGACCGCATCACCGATGTTGATGTGGCCGCGCTGGAAGGGATTGCCGTCATTGGCCGCGACAATACCAACGGCATCTGGCAATACTCCACCAATGGTGGTACTAGTTGGAATCCATTTGGAACGCTTAGCGAAAATTCGGCCGTCTTGCTCAACCCGGCCGCTAAAATCCGCTTTGTCCCCAACCTTGACTACAATGGATCAGCGGGAAATATCACCTTCCGCGCCTGGGACCAAACCAGCGGGTCAAACGGTAGCACTGGCATCAACACCGTTCCCAACGGCGGCTCTACGGCTTTTAGCATTGCTACCGAAACAGCCACCCTCAGTGTGCTTGCGGTCAACGACCCCCCCGTGATTGATCTCAATGGCTTGGTAGACCCTGGAACCGGCTTTGAAACCAATTTTGTTGCCAATGGTGGTGCCGTCACCATTGTGGATACTGATTTAAGTTTGGTTGACGTGGATCATTCTAACCTGGCTAAAGCCCTCATTGCCATCACCAACCCATGGGATGGTGCATCTGAGTCGTTGGCCGCCAACACGGCCGGCACATCAATCAACGCCAGCTTTAACCCGTCTGACGCGACGCTTACCCTATCTGGCAACGACACGGTCAGTAATTACCAAAAGGTGCTGCGTACCATCACGTACAACAATATTGCACAAGACCCCGATACACGGCAGCGGTCTATCTCTTTTATCGTCAACGATGGTTTAGGCGATAGCACACCAGCGACGGCTCTGGTGAACATTCTCAACCCCATCATCACCCTGTCAATGACACCCAACAGCCAGGAAATCCCTAGCGGTGCCACGGCCTCATTTGATGTGGCAATAAAAAATGAGGGAAATGTGGTTTTGACCCAAATCAAAACCTCCTCTTCCATCAATGACTGCGTAAAAGATTATGCCTCGCTGCAAATTGGTGAAACCAAGACATTTACCTGCGTACGCAATAATGTCACCGAATCATTTAATCATACGCTTACGGTTTCGGGCAAAGATCCACTGGGCGGCACCGTGACAGACAACAGCACAGTCACCGTGATCGTTGAAAACCCCAACATCCGCATTGTGCCAACGACAGTTACGCCTACGGTTGTGCAGGGCGGTACCGTGATCTTCAATATTACGGTGCGTAACCCCAGCAACCTCACGACGCTGACGAATGTAGTTGTCACGAGTGACATCCCTAACTGCGATAATCACACCGTTGGCACGTTAAACCCCAACCAAAACAAGAGCTTTACCTGTTCGCTACCCAATGCGACAGAGGCTCTAACGGCCGCTTTTACAGCCAGCAGCGGCAATGTCAGTGACACCAATTTTGCCTCCTTTGACGTACTGGCTCTCAACATCAACATCACGCCTAGCCCCAACGAAATTCCCGAAACGGGGCAAGTGGTTGACTTCACCGTTGAGGTTCGCAACGAAGGCAGCAAAGACGTTGAGATTACAAAGCTAACAACCGACACCTTTGGCAATATTGTGGCTTTGCCAAGCACCGATTGTGAACTTGGCAACATGCTTGATGCCGATGGGGGCACCTACGCCTGTACATTTAGCACCACTGTATTTGGGATTCCCCCTAGCTATCAGGTTGAACTGACGGTGGAAGCTGAAGACGATACGCCTATCACTGTTTCCAAGCAAGATACCGCTTCAATCACCATCCTAGCCGTGGCCTCAGACATTAACCTGACGATTGAGGCCAGCCCCAACAGCGTGGTCGGCCCAGGACAAATGGTGACGTATACGCTCCAAATCGAAAATGCCAGCACGCTGCGTGATGTAACCATTACCGCACTGGAAGATTCCCTGCTTGGGCCGCTGGCCGACCTAGAAGGGGATTGCGAGATGCCGCAGGCTGGCCTTGAGATTGCCAAAAAAGCCACCTTTGAATGCACCTTCAAGGCTCCGTTTGCCGCAAATGCGGGTGAAAAAGAAACCCATATTGTGACGGCTCAAGGTGTTGATGAGAACAATGACCCCGTAGGCGGGAGCGCCAAGGTGGAAATTCGCAGCTATCGTCTAGTTCTGCCGCTGGCACCCAAGGGGATGCGGACACAGGATGAGCCAAATGATGTGTGTACCGAAGCGTATCCGCTGACTTATTTTGACAAGGAATATCAATTTCTGGCTGAGGATGTGACTGACTGGTATGTCTTTGAACTTGACAAGGCAACGTCGGTTACGGTACGGGTGACCAATTTTGCCCCGCAGACCGGGCAGGCTGTTATCTATCGCTTTGATGGCAACAATTGCAACGCGCCCAGTGAGGGTGGCAGCCGCACTGTCATTAAGAGCAACGGCGTTGTCGGCACGGACAAGAGTGTGAGCCTGGGTACGGTTTCGGCCGGCCATTACCTTGTCCGCATCATTAATGACGGTAGTACGACAACGGGGCAGAAGTATAAGCTGACGATTGATGTCCCTTAATTTGCTTGGTGGTGATAGCCCCAGTGGCTATCACCACTTTATGAACTGCAACAAACGGCCGTTAATCATCCTTAACCCACACCATCGGCGCACCGAACCAACCGCGCCTTAGGCACCGAAAGGAGTCCTGACACAGAAATGTCCATACTAAAGAGAATGCTTCCCGTCGTCTTATTTGTGGCTGTTGCCCTGCTTTTACTGGGCAAAACGGCCGTTTTTGCCAACACACCCAGCGACGACAACATTGATAATCCTATTATTGCCATTGAAAAAACGGCCGTTACCCCCGAAATTGTCAAAGGCGGCATCGCCGAATTTTCCATCACCGTCATCAACTCCGGCGATGTTCCCCTCACCAACGTCCGCGTTGAAGACCCACTCACCCCAACCTGCAAAAACACCCTGGGAGCGTTAGCCCCTGGTCAACAGCAAACCTACACCTGTCAGCGTACCAACGTCCAGGCCAGCTTCCTCAACGAAGCCACCGTTAGCGGACGCGACCCCAATGGCGTTGTCGTCTCCGACACCGACACCGCCCTCATCAATGTAGACAACCCCGAAATCAGTATTGACAAAGCCACCATTACCCCCGTCATCCAGCGCAACGGTACCGCCATCTTTACGATTACTGTTTTTAACGACAGTGAAACTAATGCTCTCAGCAGCGTTGAAGTGGTAGACCCATTAGTCCCAAACTGCGACCGCGAAATTGGGCGGCTTGAAGCCCAATCAAGCCACAGCTACATTTGCACGATTGCCAACGTCACTGAAGCCTTCAACAACGTCGCCACCGTCACTGGCACCAGCCCTGCCAGCGGTGCTGTCAGCACCAGCGATGACGCCCAAATTGAAATTCTCGACCTGGAAATGGAGTTGGTCGCAAACCCAGCCCTGACTCCTGAACCCGGCAACATCATCCAATTTACCGCCAAAATCACCAACACCGGCAGCGTTGACGTTCACCTAACCAGCCTAACCAGCACCCGCTTTGGTGACCTGTTGGATTCCAGCAACAGCAATGTCAGCAACAACACCTGCGCCAGCAATAGCTCCGCCCCCACGCTGGTTGCCAACGGTGGTGAATACACCTGCGAATTTGAATCGCCCATTACCGGGCAGCCCCAGGTCATCACCGTGGACATAATGGCAACAGCAGATGATGAATATGAAAACGATGTCACCGTCAGCGAAACAACTAATGGCAGCGTCACCATCACCAACACCCCTTCAGCTATCGCTGTTGAGTTCGAAGCCAGCCAAACTTCCATCTCCTCTCCCGGTGGGGTGCTAGAGTTTACAGCAACGATCCATAACGAAAGCCCCGTTGATACCATCACCATTGACACGCTCGACAACAACATTATCGGCAACCTAAATAACCACGGCACCTGCGCTCTGCCGCAAGCCATTAGCAGCGGGAGCAGCTATAGTTGCACCATCCCCATTACCATAACCGGCGGTTCCGGCACCTCCATCCCCGTTTCACTCCTTGCCGCTGGTTTTGACGATGACATCACACCCCACTCTGTCGAGGACGAAGCACAGGTCAGTATCGCCATTACGCCACCCCTGGTGCAATATTTACCTATCGCCGTGAAAAATTGGCGCACAACTGACGAACCAAACAACGTCTGCACCCAAGCCTATGCGCTCAATCTTTTCAACCACCAATACCGTTTTGCCCCCAATGACAAAAACGATTGGTATATGTTTGATCTAGACAGCCAGGTATCTACCATGTCGGTCACAGTCAGCAATTTTGTACCCCGACAGGGACAAGTTGTGGTTTACAAATGGAATGGCGTGAACTGTGAAAGCACCGCCAATGGTGGCTCCCGCCAAATTGTGGGCTTCAACAA
This sequence comes from Anaerolineales bacterium, assembly GCA_020432595.1. The sequence continues at coordinate 10,769 of JAGQGA010000048.1, forward strand.
CACGCTCAATACCACTTCACGTACAGTTACACTCAATAATCTAGCCAAGGGCTATTATCTCGTTCTTGTGATTAATGACGGGACGACCAGCCAGACGAAATACAACCTGGTCATGACTATTCCCTAGGCCAATCAGGAAAACGGATTTGATGAGGCAAACGATTGTTAAACAAAAGCCCAGATGCCACATGCGTTTGGTGAAATCAAAACCAAAATGGGTTTGCCTACTGCAATTCATGCAATCAGCTTAAACCTGTTGCGAAGCAATGGATGTACAGGATTTTTTTGAACAGCCGCTTGATGATCGTTATCGGCTCGAAGAGTTGATAGCTGAGAAAAAGTATATTACTAGTTACATTGCCTATGATACCCAAAAGGAACAAACGGTAGCGATTGATTTTCTCAAAGCGGAATATGCCAAAAACCAAGACTTTGTTACGCACTATACGGAACGCATAAACGTGCTGGCACAGATCACTCACCCCAATTTGCCCAGCGTTCTTGCCTTAGGCAAGCTTCCTAACGGTTCACCCTACACCGTGCGGGAATATGTTGCTGGTTACCCGCTAACGGAGCGGCTTGATCAGTTGGCGAAACAGGGGCTGCCGGTTTACAGCATCTATGCGCTGCGTATCATCCGACAGATAGCAGAGGCTTTGGCAAAGCTTGAACAGGTTAAGCTGTTTCATTATGCGCTTGCGCCCGAAAACATCTTGCTCAAAACGTTTACGGTTAAATCGGATGACGCGGTTGTGGTGTTAGACCTGGGAATTCCAACCAGCATCACCCAAATACTCTCGTTTAGCACCAATGGCAACAGCAGCCATACGGCTTATCTGGCACCGGAACAAACTAAACAGGAGCCGATTGATGGGCGCAGCCATGTCTATGCGCTGGGGGTTATGCTGTATGAGCTGCTTACAGGGCAGCTTCCCAGCAAGCTGGAAGGCAGTTGGGAGCCATTAGTGCGGCAGGTTGTGCGCGGGCGCACGGCTTTGGAAAAAGCACGCGGCGATTTGACGCATGAAACGTATGCGCTGGTTGACAAATGTTTGCGCCGGGAGCCGTGGCAGCGGTTTCCAACGATTGAGGCGTTTATTGAGGTGCTGGACAAGGCGATTATGGCTGAAGATGTTCGGATGCGGACGATATCGGATACGGTTTTTGTGCCGCGTCGCAACCAACGGCCGTTTATCATCATCGCCCTCAGCCTCATCGTCGTCGTGGCCGTGGGCAGCACCTTCCTGCTGCGCGGGTTATCTGGCAACGAGCCACCGCCCACCCGCAGTATCAATGCCGCTGCTTTAAGCACCCCACTAGTCGAATCCATTATCATGCCCCCCACCGCCACCCCCACCAGCGAGGCCAGCGCCACGGCCACCAACGCCGCAGCGGTTGTTGAGGCCACACCAAGTGCCACAGCTACCAGCGAATTAACGCCTAGCCCCACGGCGATATTAACCCCCTCCCCCTCGCCAACGGTGACGGCATCCCCCACGCCGCAGCCCCGCGTGCGGGTTGTTTTTAGCTCAATCAGCGTTCGCACCGGACCGGGGACGCATTACGACACGGTTGCTTTTATGGAAGAGGGAGAAACGGCCGTTATTATCGGCCGCAGCGACAACCAGGAAATTTGGTACAACATCCAACTCGACAATGGCTCAACCGGTTGGGTTGCCAGCAGCGTGACTGAAATTGAAGGGGGCGTAGACCCATTAACCATTCCCGTGGCGGCCACCATTCCGCCTTCACCAACGCCAACCGCCACGCCCACCGCCACACCCACCATCATTCCGACGGCCACCCTGGAGACAGACGACGGCGGCAGCGGCGGCGGTTCACCTAAGCCACAGCCATCGAGTACACCACCGCCCCTTCCCACAAGTGGTGGCTAACTAGCTACAGGTTAACACGAACAGGTATTGCTATCGTGAAAAGAAACCGACTATTCTTCATCATTCTGATCATCATCACCGCCCTCTCCCTGCTGGTTATGCTGGAAGGCGTGGCGACCGCTGTTGCCAACAACCTCACCAACACGACCGCTACCATCCCCCACATTGATTTGAATGGGAGCAGCCAGCCGGGGCTAGACTTCTACACAGCCTATACCGAAAACATTGGCCTGCTGCCGATTGTGGATACATCTGCCTTGTCCATCACCGACACCGACAGCGTCTATTTGGCCTCTGCCACCATCACCCTGGTTGAGTTGCTTAACGGCAACGCCGAAACGCTCAAAGTAGACACCAGCGGTACCACGCTTGTTGCCAACTACAACGCCAAAACTGGCGTTCTGTCCCTGACTGCGCCCAGTGGTCGGGAAACCTTAACCAACTTTCAAAAGGTACTCCGCACCATATGCTATGGCAACGATTCTGAAGCCCCTTCTGCCATCCCCCGCACCGTGCGCTTTGTGATTAGCGACGGTAGCACGGAAAGCCCCCCAGCTAACGCTATCATTGACATTGAGCCGGTTAATGATGCTCCACTGCTTGACAACAGCAGTCCACTGCACCTCTCCGACATCAAAGAAGACGACATCAACAACCCCGGCAACCTGGTTGGCGATTTACTCAATAAGCAGGGCAGTTCCTTGATTGATGATTTGGATGGGCCGCTGGAAGGGATTGCCATTGTGTCGGCCAACAACAACGGCGGCAAATGGCAGTTCAAGACGGCCAGCATTTGGATAGATGTGGGGAATGTGACGGCACAAACGGCCGTTTTGCTCGACCCCAGTGCCCAAATTCGTTTCCTACCCGCTCCCCAATTCTCCGGCAGCGCCAGCATCAGCTTCCGCGCCTGGGATCAAAGCGATGAGCACAGCAGCGGCAGCACGGGCATCAACACCAGCAGCAACGGCGGCTCTACCCCCTTTAGCAACACCATCGCCCAGGCAACCATTGTTGTCGCCCCGCAAAACGATGCCCCTGTCATTGACCTTAACGGCCCAGATGCAGGCACCAAATATCAGGCTATTTTTACCGAAGATGGCGGCAAAATCGCCATTGTGGATGAAGCCCAGCTTACCGTCACCGACCCCGACTCGGCTCAATTAACCGAGGCGCTGGTGAAACTAACCAACAAACCAGACGGCAACCAGGAATCCTTGGCTGCCCAGGTTACGCTGCCAGAAATTTCCGGCAGCTATAACGCCAGTACCGGCCAGCTGCGGTTGCAAGGGCCAGCCACCCCCGCCCAATTCCAGCAGGTGCTGCGCTCCATTACCTACAACAACCTATCGCAGAACCCCACCAACAGCGACCGGCAGGTTGAGTTCACCATCAGCGATGGCATTAGCACCAGCGTGAAGGCCATCAGCACTATTGCCATCAACCGCGTCAATGATGCGCCGGTGTTGAACACCACCCAACCTTTTACCCTGACGGCCATTGAAGAAGACGACCCCGGCTCGTTGGGCAGCCTGGTTAGCAATATTTTGACCAGCAACAACCCCAATGCGGTAACCGATGTGGACAATGATTTTCGCGGCATTGCGGTCATTGGCATTGACAATAGCAATGGCAAATGGCAGTATCGGCTAAATGGCACCACAACCTGGCTGGATTTTACGGCCGTTTCCAGCATCAGTGCCACCCTCCTCAGCAGCGACGAGCGCGTTCGCTTTGTCCCCCATCCCAACTACGCAGGCAGTGCCAGCTTCACTTTCCGCGCCTGGGATCGCAGCGGCAACAGCCCTATTGGTGCCACCAACATCAACACCAACATCAACGGCGGCACCTCGCCTTTCAGCGCGGCCCAGGCCAACGCCACCATCACCATCAATAGCATCAACGACGTGCCGATCCTTGACCTGAACGGCGCGGCCTCTGGTCGTGAATTTACGGCCAGTTTTATTGAAGCCCAAGGGCCTGTCGCCATCGTCTCCCCCACGCTCACCCTGCAAGACGTGGACAACATCAACATCCAAAGCGCCCTCGTGGAAATCAGCAATCTGCTTGACCCCAGCCAGGAAATTTTGGGCGTGACCAACCCCGGCAACTTTACGGTCAACTTCAATCCAGCGGCCGGCAGCCTTACCATTTCCGGGCTGGCTCCTATTGACCAATACCAATCCCTGCTGCGTACCGCCACCTACAACAATCTGTCGCAGGCCCCCACCGACACTGAAAACCGCTTTATCATCTTCACCGTGACCGACGACGGCGGCAGCAGCAGCGAACCTGTCACCAGCACGGTGCGTATTAACCCGGTTAACAACGTGCCGGTCATCAACAGCTTTGTCATTACCGGCACTGAGGATGTGGCTATACCCCTGTCGCTGGGGCTGTTTAACCAACATTTTGCCGACCCCGATGGCGACGACCTGACCGAGCTAAAGATCACGGCACTGCCAGCTAACGGCACCCTGCTTTTGGCCGGGGCACCCATCGCTGCGGGGCAGCCCATTCCGGCGGCGCAAATTGGGCAGTTGCGCTTTATGCCGCTGGCCGATTGGTTTGGCACCACCAGCTTTGACTGGAATGGCAAGGACAATGAAGTGTATCCGGTTAACGGCGGCACGGTAACAGTAACGCTGATGCCAGTGAATGACGCGCCGGTGCTGGGTGACGTGGGTAAGGAAGGAGACGAGGATCAGCGTCTGTGGTTTAGCCCTGGCGATTTTGCCATGCAGTTTAACGACCCCGACGGTGACTCGTTGATGAGCATCGAGGTGAAATCGCTGCCAGCGCGGGGAACGCTGCGCTTTGGCGAAACGGCCGTTTCCATCAACGACACCTTTACCGCCAACACCCTGACCCAGCTTTCCTTTACCCCGGAAAAAGATTGGACGGGGATCATCAGCTTTGACTGGAACGGCTCCGACGGTGAACTCTCGGCCGAGGTGGTGGCATCGGGGGTGATGACGATAACTGCCGTTAAT